>DATBCZ010000276.1:0-6865 GCA_036270175.1 Steroidobacteraceae bacterium
ATGGCTGTGCTCAGATCCGCATTCGATACCTTTTCTCGACAGCAGTGATGTCGTGCAAAAAGTGGTTGCGAGGATCGGTTCAGATGAGCGTCCGCTGCGCCAGAAATTGCCCGAGCTCTTGCATAGGCGAGCAGGCTGAGACCGATAGGTGCGGCAATCGCTGAAGCAATCCCGAACCAGACAACAAACTTGCTATCTTGCCCAGAAAGAATTCCCAAATAGATGACGCCAGCGAGGAGCCCAATGGCCACGAGCATTGCACTAAGACGGTTGATCATGTTCAAACCCCGGGGAAGCGCCATGACCTTTCGGCAGCGCCTTCAGGCCAGCTTAGTTCCCGCCCCAGCTTCCGTCATCACGGATTAACGCGTGGGCATGAGCGCAGTCGGGGAAAGTTCGGCCAAGTACGGTAAGGGCCGAGAACGGACATTAACGGGCGTACGTTTTCCACGTCCGCCAAGGGCCAATCTCTGCCACAAGACTGCTCTCCTCCCGCCTTCCTCTAGTCACAGGATGATGGCCTGTTGTGTTGGACCAACGGAAGTGAGGGAGGTAGCCTATGACTTCCACGCTGAGCCCCCCAACACAAGCAGAGTTCTTCGAAGACGATTTTCCCACCGCGGTTAAGCTCAGCCCGGCCGATGCAAAAAATAACCGGTTCTCGAGCAAGCGGCCGCCGCGCGGCAGGCGAGCCTTGAGAGGCTTCGTCCGCTTCCTGATCACGCTCGGCATCGGCATCGGCGGCACCTTGGCCTGGCAGTCCTACGGCGACCAGGCGCGTCAGATCATCGCGACCGCGTATCCGGAGCAGCTCGGCTGGGTCGCGCCGCAGGCCGCGACGCCTGCCTCCGGCGCACAGAACGCGTCCGCCACCGTCGCATCCCCGGACGCGTCCGCCGCCGTCGCATCCCCGGCACCCGCCCCATCGATCGACCCGCAGGAGCTCAATAGGATGTCGCTCGGTCTCGCTTCCATGCGGCAAGACGTCGACCGGCTCGCCGCCCAGCTCGCCTTCGGCCAGCAGCAGATGGCGGGCGACATCGCCAAGCTCCAGGCCTCCGAGCAGGACATCCTCAACAAGATCTCCGCGCCGCCGCCGCGACCGGCCGCGCCCCCGGTGCGCAGGCCCGCGCTGCTGACGCCGCCGCAGCAGCAGTCGCAGGCACCGCCGGTTCGCTGACAATTCGTCGTGGATTGCCGAGCTACGGAACGCCGGCGTCGGCATCGTAGAGCCGGATCACGAATGGTCCGAGCTTGCTTTGCTGGCTTTCGGTCCCTTCGACAACGATGCGATTGATGATGATGCTGCGCAGGTCTCTGAAACGCTGATGGTGGGCACGTTGCTCGTCGGGCGTAGCGACACCAGCATCATGGCGGTGATGCTGCGTCGGGCCTCCCTCGCGCTGAGATCGGCAAGGTCAAACGGCATGCCGTTCGCGACGAGGCAACGGGCAGATGTTCAGTAGATCGATCTCTGCGTTGGTGCCTTAGGGCAGACTGATGGAAAGGCCACGCGTGGTGATCTCTATCCTCAGAGCCGCCCGCAGTCGCTGCGTGGCCGCGTTACGGTTAAAGTTGAAGCCGCGCCGCTGCGCCTCCTGCACGATCCGCGTGAGCGTTGCATTGTCCATCGGCTCCATCGGGCGTGTCCGCCGTATATCGGCCTCCTCCGTGCCGGACCAGACATCCCCGGCGATATCGGCACGTTGCGCGCCAAAGTATGAGGCGTAGACATCGTAAAAGGCATGTTCAACGGGAAGCACTTCCAGCAGCGAACCCGGGTTGGACACCCCGGCCAGCTGGCGCGCTTCGCTCGCGGAGAAGCCCAATTCCCGAAGCCAGGCTTCCACGCGCTGAGGCACGCCGGAATGTTCCAGTTCCATGGTGCGACCAGGAAATCCAGGAGCAGGCGGGGCACTGCCGGTGCGGCGATACGTCTGCAAGTCCGCGTCCGACAGTCGGCGGATCGGATCACTGGAAGTCGGATCGTGCTGAACCTCATTCCGGGCGCGTGCTTGCAGCTCGAAATGTGCCCGGTTCTTCCAATAGCGCTCACGCGCCGTGTTGTAGGTCGGATAGACTCCGCTACTGTCCGGCTTGTCGATGGGATCCCCCACCTGCCATTGTCCTGCGCGACCGCGTGGCGCACGGGGGAAGCGCGTATAGTCCCAGCCGCCTCCGACGCTGCCGGCTCTGTGGAGCTGCTGCCGTAAGGCGCTCAGATAGGCGTCTGCGGTCGTCGCCGCGGCGATCCGCTGCTCCGCCGCCACTTCCTCTGCGGTGGGGCCGGCGGTTTCTGTCGGCGTCTCGCGCGTCCGAATCAGATCTAAAAGTTGGCCGTCGGGGCTTCGTAGGCGTATTCGCCCCGTTGGGGCGTCCAACTCCAGAAATAGATATCCCTGCCGCTCATAGTGCCGACGCAGCGCCGCAGGGTCTCCCTCATAGTAGAAGGTATTCGGCGCAGTTTCGTGCGCGGTCAGGTTGAAACGGCTTTGCGCCAGAGTGTTCTCGACAGCCCGTATCTGCGCGCTTAGCGTCGCCTCCGCCTGCCGTAACTCCTCAGCGGTCAGTTCATCGGGGTTTATGCGATTGATCTCGCTAAGTACGTCCAGGCGCTCCCGATAGAGCGCCTGCGCGCGGCGCAGCAGGCCTTCCCCTTCACGGTAGGAAGGAGTTTCCATGCTCGACCAGGTCTGTATCTGCGTTTCTAGCGCGGCGCAGCGCTGGTTGTGGCGATTGATCCGAAAATCCAGCACGCTTTCCTTGACGGGGGCGATGAGCGGTTGGGTGATTTTCATTCCCAGGTGAAGGGCTCCCAGGAAGAAAGCATTCTGCGCCGCCATCTTCCAGAAGCGCGGGTCGGTTACCCCGATCCATTCCTTGGTTTCATAGAAATTGAGCCCGACTGACCAGGCCTGAAAACTGACGAAGGTGCTCGTCAGCGCCCCGGCCGGCCGCAGTGCCGGCGGGAGCAGGGGCGCGCCGAAGCGCGCATAAACCGCGGCGCTGCCCTTCAGGATGCCGAACGTCAGCGCATTTTTCAGCAGGTCGCCGCCCAATCCCTTCGTGAAGTCTTCGCCGTAGAACATCCAGCGAAGCCCCCGGTTCATCAGCGTGAAAGTCTCTACCTCGGCTCCGAATGCCAGCGCACCGATGGCCAGTCGCCCGCCGAACGTCGTCGCCGTGCCGAAGACTCCCCGCACCAGTCCGCCCGCTAACCCTCCGGTTTCAATCGACACGATGAGGATAAGAAGCGCGTCGACGTAGGGCGCACACTTCTGCTCTGCTTCGAGGACCTCCTGCCAAATCTCGGCGTCCTCTAAAAGCTGCTTATAGCTTCCTTCGTAGCTCCGGGTTTCCTTGACGATACGATCGTACTCCTGCTGGGCGGCGTCCGGATTCTTGTCTCGGATCGACGCGAGCGATAAGAACTGGGAGAAGAACGACCACGACGCGCTGAGCATGCGCGGCCCGGTGTCGGTACGCCACTTCGCTGCCGTCGCCTTCAGGTTGGCGTAGAGCCCGAGCATCGCGCCTGCGTGCTGAAGGTACTGTGCGCGCTCGCCAATGGAACGCAGGTGTGGCTGAAGGGTGTCGAGCTTCTCGAAGACCGAGCCGGCGTCACTGCCCGCCACGGATCGGAGTGCCTCGAGTTGCTCGATCATCGCCGTCAGGTCGCCGTCAACCGGCTGCACCACCTCCTTCATGATGGTCTTCCAGTTCCCCTTCGCGATCTCGCCCTCGTCATCCAACGCCCCATCCTTCAACGTCTTCCGTATCTGCTCGCGCGCGGAGGTGAAGTGAGCGTGCAGCTGATCGACAATCGCCTGCGCGAACATCGTGGGGAGGCTGCCGAGTGTTTTCGCAATCTCGGCGAATGCGGGGTCGTTTTGGTCGCCCCTCAGCTTGCGCGCCTCGAGAAGGAGCTTCATCAGTTGAGTTTGGATCAAATCTCGTATGTCATCCTCGTCACCAGCCTTGGCGTGGGCCGCCTTTAACTGCTCCACCACCTGCCAGACCGGCGCGACCTGCTCGAGCAGTGTTGAAGCGCGCAGCCCGAGTGGCCAGAGACCGTCGACGTCCAACGAGTCAACCTTAGCATCAAGCCTGTCGATTTCCTCTGTGGGGGATGGCCCGCGTGTCATCGGGCCACCTTTGCCGGTCAGCACCAGCGTGAAGAGCGAATCGTTGAGGTTATCGAGGTCATCGTCGAGTTCACGGAAATACCGGCGGGCGAGGGTCAGTCGCTCGTGGATGACATTGCGGTAGTTCTCGAGCGGGACGGCGGAATCAGATCCAACCTGCACAAGAGCGCTGATCGCCAAGTCGGAAAGGGCCCCGCGCGGGCTGTTGGCGAGGCGACGCAGGAAGGTTTCAAAGGCGGGCTGCTGGCTGACCTTATACGGGATCAAGGCCTTCGCCTGCCTGCGGACATCTTCGTTGCGGCTCTCTTGAGCCAGCAGTAGCAGGCTCCAGCCTGCCTCGTTGTCCTGCTGCCCCAGCTCCTCCAAAGCGGCACCGTGCGCAATCGGATCATCACTTTCCAGGTCCGCGCCGAGCTGCACCGTCGCTGGAGGAGCGTCCGTCTTTGGCTGTCGGGCCACAGACGGGCGTGTGACACGGACTCCTATGCGTGCGACCTGACCGCTGCTGACTGCCTGGGCGCTGGCCTCAGCCTCTTTTTCAGCAGGGCTGTCCGCGGGAACAACGCGGGGAGACTGCGCGGGGAGGAAACCAGGCGACTGTTGAAGAGTGTGAGTCAGCTCGTGGGCGAGCAGGCGCCGCCCCTGCGCGGTGCTGGGCTGATACTGACCCTCGCCGAAGAAGATATCCTGGCCAAATGTGAAGGCATCGGCGCGCAGTTCCTGGGCGGCGTGTGCGGCGGTGCGGTCAGTATGCACGCGTACGCGATCGAGGTCTGCCCCCAACCCGGTCTCCATCACGGCACGTGTCCCGAAGGACAAGGACTCTCCGCCGCCGGCGCCCTTGAGGGCGGCTTGCGTCGTCGGGCCGGGTTCGGGTGGGTCTCCGCCACCGTCTCGCTTCAACTGTCGCTGAATCGCCATATTCCCTCCCGCTCGCAATATGTCAGACCGCGCGAAGACAGGTGAGTGGCTTGGATTGGAAATGGGTGTAGCGCTATCAATACTGGTGCGAGTGGGGACCGATGACGCCGGTTTCTCGGAGACCTTTTCGACGTGTTTGGCTTTATCCGTCATCGCTCATGCCCTCACGGATCTGGATGAGCAGGAATCTGGGCGGTCCTGTCGGTTGGATCGTCCAGACGCCCAACAGCTCCGAGCGATGCCCATGCGTCCGAGCGACCCACCGCATGCGCACTTGCGCTGCATTTGCGGCTCAGGCGTGTGCATGACCCATTGCTGGATGGCGAGATTTGCAGCCTTGGCGACTTCGCCGCGTGTTCCATGCTGCGGTGCCTCGTCAGACGCCTCACTCTTCGATCAGCAATTCGTGGTGGTGCTTGAACTCCGCGGACGAGGGCGCGCGGCCCTGCTTGGCGAGCTGGCGGCCGAGCGCCACGATCAGGTTCTTCATTGTCACGCTGCGCTCGCTGCTCTGCGCCGCGAGAAATGCCGCATCCAGCGTGACGTTGCGAATGTCGCCGCCCGTCAAGGTGAACTGGGTCGCCAGGAAGGCGAAGTCGACGTCTGCGGCGACCGGAGCGCCGCTTGCCAGCATCAGGCGCCACAATCGCTCGCGGTCCTGCTTGTCCGGCAGGGGGAAATCGACCACGAAATTCAGGCGGCGCGAGAACGCGCTGTCGATGTTGCGGCTCAGATTGCTGGCCAGGAACACGACGCCCTGGTACTCCTCGATCTTCTGCAGCAGGTAGGCGGTCTCGATGTTGCTGTAGCGATCGTGCGCATCCTTGACGTCCGAGCGCTTCCCGAACAGAGCATCCGCCTCGTCGAAGAACAGGATGGCGTTCGAGTAGGTGGCGGCATGAAATATCTTGTCCAGGTTCTTTTCCGTTTCGCCGATGTATTTGCTCACCGTTTGTGAAATGTCGATGCGGTAGATGTCGACGCCGAGCTCGCGCGCAATCGTCGCGGCGGCCATGGTCTTGCCCGTGCCGGAGGGGCCTGCGAACAGGATGCGCAAGCCGAAGCCGCCCGTCCGGCGCGAAAATCCCCATTCGCCGAATACCATGTGGCGGTCGCGAATCGCGTGCACGATGTCGCGCAGCCGGCGAATCGTGACCGGCGGCAGCACCAGATCGTTCCATTCGAAGGGCAGGTCCAGGCGCTGCGCAACCCGCGCAATCGACTGATCGGAGCAGGCGCGCGCCGCCGCCGCGAGCTGCGCGGCGGAAACTTCCGCTGCGTCTTGGCCGGCGTGCTCGTCGGCGACCGCCTGGGCGGCGCGCCGAATCTGGTCCGCCGTCAATGCGAAGCCGTCCGCCACGACCTCGGCGGCCTCGGGCGAAGCCGTCATCCGGCGCGTTGCGAGCGCACGATGCCACGCGACCGTGCGGCCCTCGCGGTCGAGCTCGGGCACGCGAATCGAAATGACGTGCGTGTCGCGAAGGACCTCCACAATCGGTCCGGACGTTTCGCAATCGATGAAGACGGGGCGCCGCGCCTGCCGCAGGACGCGCAATGTCGCCAGCACCTCGGGCGCCAGCCGACCCTCTCCGTCGTGAAATTTGTCGATGCCGACCAGTTGCAGCCCGGCATCGATGATCCGCTGGCGCAGCAGCGCATCGTTCAAGCCGGCCGCAAGGTCCTCTTGACGACGGGGCAGGGCCGTCAGATCGAGCGTGAGCAGATCGAGGTCGAGTGTGCGGCAGAGCAACGCCGCCGCGTTCCTGCGCAGCGACTCGTCCCGCCCATGAAGAATCCAG
>DATBCZ010000277.1:0-4578 GCA_036270175.1 Steroidobacteraceae bacterium
CGTTGCCGATACCCGCCTTGACGACCTCATCCGCCGCCAGGGCATCCATCGCTTCGTGCAAAGACTGCGGCAAGAGGCCAATACCGCGCTCGCGAATCTGCTGCTCCGACCATTCATACAGGTTCACATTCAGCGGCTCGCCCGGATCCAGGCGCCGCTCGATGCCGTCCAGTCCCGCGGCCGCCAGCGCCGCCGTCGCGAGATACGGATTCGCCGCGCCATCCGGCAGCCGCAACTCGATGCGACCGAATGGAATGCGGACGCAGGCCGTACGATTGTTGTTGCCGTAGGCGATATAAGCGGGAGCCCAGGTCGCACCCGACAGCGAGCGGCCCACGACGAGACGCTTGTAGGAATTCACGGTGGGCGCGCAAATCCCCGCGAGGGCGCGGGCGTGCTCGAGGAGCCCGCCGAGGAACCAATACCCGAGCTGGCTCAATCCCAGTCCACGCTTGTCGCTCTTGTCATAGAAGGCGTTCTTCTGGTCCTTCGTGCCGATGGACAGGTGGAAGTGCGCCCCGGTGCCCGTCCGGTTCGAAAAGGGCTTGGGCATGAAGGTCGCGATGGCGCCGTGTTTCTTGGCGATCTCGCTCGCGGCCATCTTGAACAGGATCATGTTGTCGGCGGACTTCAACGCATCGGCGTAGGTGAAGTTGATTTCGAACTGGCCGTTCGCGTCCTCGTGGTCGATCTGGTACACGTCGACACCGACAGCGCGCAGATGGCGCGACAGATCGTCGAGGATGCCGCTGACGCGTGCCAGTCCCTTGTAGTCGTAGCAGGGCTTGTCCGCGGTGTCCGTCGGATCGAACGGCGCGAGCTTCCCCTCCGGTGTCCGTTGCAACAGCATGAACTCCGGCTCGATGCCGGTAAACAGGGTGTAGCCGCGCTCGGTGAAGCGCCGCAGCTGATTCTTGAGCGCGACACGCGAGTCATAGGAATACGGCTGGCCGTTGACGTGACCGTCGCACGCGATCCGGGCAAACCCGGGCATCCAGGGCAAGTCGCAGATGGTAGTGGGATCCCCGACACCCATGAAGTCGGGCCCGTGCGGCCCTATTCCCAGTCCCCACACGGCGAAGGCCGCGAAGCCGGCGCCATCGCCGACCACCATGTCGTAGTGTTCGACCGGCACCGCTTTCGCTTTGGCAGCGCCGTGGATATCCACGAACTGCGCGAGCAGGTAGCGGGTCTGGTGTTCAGCGAAGAATTTCCTGGCCTCGTCCGGTGTCATGTGTTGCTCCCGATGACCATAGCGCCGACGCCGCGCCCAACTTCGAGCAGGGTCGTCCAGAAGTAATGTGCAAAGCTGGGGTCGAGCCAGACTCTGAGAGTCGAGCCGCTTTCGGTCCGTCGCGGCCAAGCCACGACGCCGACACCCACCATCGATGTGAGACAGACCGGACCCGCATCAGGTCCGCACGATTCAAATAGGGGAACGAAGTCGACACTGCAGACCTGTCTGAGCAGTGTCTGAATCCCGGGACCCTCGATGCCAACGACCATATCCTGGCGTGCCACGGGATAGACGTTAGCGGGACGCGTAGCCGCAGCCAACTGCCGCAGCGTGGCGTCGACCCGTTCGGACCCGCCGTCCACCGCTTCGATGAGAAACTCGGACGTTGCGAGCCGCGCCACCAGAACACCCGATGAGTCGAGTACGGCGCTATTGGGATCGCGTGGCACGCGACAACCGGCGGCGGTGAGCCACTGCTCCGCTCCCGGCCCCTTGCAACCAAACCGCGCGTGTTGAGAGAGATCGTCGAGCCGCAGAGCGGCCTGCTCGCGACCCGACACCACGTGCGGGAATTTCAGCAACGCAGGTTCGAGGGGCGAGCGCCTCACGTCGAGTCTCCCAGCCGCTGCCGCTCACCGGCCGGATCGTAGAACGGCGGCCGCGCAATATCCGCAGTGATCTCCACGCCCGCCTCGATTCGGATTCTGAACTGTTTGCCTGCGGCGACCGCGGGAGTCACCAGCGCCAGACCGATACAGCGGGCCAGGGTGGGCGACCACCCGACACTGGTCACGCGGCCGGCGATCTGTGTACCGTCGATAACCAGGTGGCACTCCTTCGGGCGGCGCTGCGTTTCACCGGACGAGGGCTGCGGCAAAGTGAAGCCTACCAGCGTCTGCCGTCGCGGCTGCTTCTCCAGGATCTGCAGACTGCGCTGCCCTACGAAGAACGGCTTATCCATTTTGAGCGCCCACGGCATGTCGAGCTCGAGCGCATTGGTGACGCCATCCGTGTCCTGTCCGACAATGATGTGGCCCTTCTCGAGCCTCAACATGCGCTGCGCCTCGACGCCGAAGGGTTTAACCCCGGATGCCGGGCTCGAAGCCAGCAGCGCACGCCAGACATCCACGGCGTGTTCGGCCGGGAGGTGAATCTCATAACCGAGCTCACCAACAAAACCCACACGCATGATCCGGCTCCGAGCACCCGCCACGAGCGCCTCTCGAATCCCAAGGTAGGGAAACGCTCCGTCGGAAAGATCGAGCTCGGTATGCTGCCGCAAAACCGCGCGCGCTGTCGGACCCGCCAAGTTGAATGCGGCGTAGTGTCCGGTAAGATTCACCAGCCCTACTTGCAATCCCCACCAGGTCGCCAGCCGTCCGAACTCGCGGAACAGGGTCGCGGAGTTTCCGGTCGTGGTCGTGAAGTAGAACGACTCCGGGCCCAGTCGGGCGATCACACCGTCGTCAATCACGACGCCGGTCTCGTCGAGCATGACTCCGTACCGGGTCATACCAACTTTCAGACTCGCGAAGCGGGCGGTATACACGCGCTCGAGAAATTCCGCGGCATCGGGTCCGTGAACCTCGATCTTACCCAGCGTACCGACATCGATCACGCCGACCTGTGAGCGCACGGCCCGCACTTCGTCCGCAATCGCCTCCTCGCGGGATTTACCGGCGACCGCGTAATACTCCGGTCGGCGCCAGTTGCCGGCGGGCATCCACACCGCGCCGAGCGCCACATGTTCCGAATCCAACGGCGTACGCCGCTCCGGGAAGAACCGTCTGCCGGCCAGATGCGAGAGAGGCACCGGGTGGAACATCGGACGGGCGGTGGTCGTGCCCAGATTCCCGATGGGCTCACCACGGACCTTGGCGAGGATCCGCAGCGCATTCATGTTGGAATGCTTACCCTGGCTCGGCCCCATCCCGATCGTGGAGAAGCGCTTCAGCAACTCGCTGCTGTCGAACCCTTCCTGGCAGGCGTTTACCAGGTCCTTCACCTGGATGTCTTCGTCGAAATCGACGAATTCCCGACCGTCGGCATGCGGAAAAATCGGATACGGGTGAGTCGGACATTCGAGCAACGGTACCTTGACCTCGCAAGTGGGCTCAGTGCCCAACCCGATCCGCGCCGCCGCGCAGGCGCCGGCATGAGCACCGTCCGCGATTCGAGCGTCGAAGGAATAAACACCGTTGACCTTACCGCAGGCGTACATTCCCGCCGGCAGCGTCTGGGGAACGAACTGCTCGACGGCGGGCTCGTAGGTCATACGCGAAGTCGCCTGGTGCAGCAGCGCATTGGCGGGCGCGAAACCCACACTCATCCACACGCCGTCGAGATCGATTTTCCGGTGGCCCGCGGCCGCGCCTGCGGTGGACTCGAATGACAGACTGGCCACTTCACCACTCGCGCGGGCCACAGCCTCGATCGGCCGCACACCGTAGTGAGTCAGAACGCCTCGTTTGGCCAACTCGTCCGCCGCCGGTTTGGAAAGAGGTCCTGGTTGCTGCCGCAAGTCCAGCACGGCAGCTACTTCCACTCCGTGGGCGACGGCGTCCAGCGCCGCCGCATAACCTTCCGCGTTCGAAGTTAGTATGACGATACGGCGCGCAGCCGCGACCGCGTGATGATAGAGGAGGCGTTGCGCCGCGCTCGCGAGCATGACTCCGGGCAGGTCATTGCCACGGAAGACAGCGGGCTGCTCGTAAGCGCCTTGGGCGACGATGACATTGCGGGCTCGGACTTTCACCAGGCATTCTGGAGAGACCAGGGCAACCCAGTGGTCGGCATAGTAGCCCGCGGCGTACGTGCCGGTCAGAAGTCTTATGTGCGGATTGTCGCGGACGGATGCGATGAGCGCCTCGGTTCGCTCGGCATTGTCCGAACCTCCACCCCGTGCGTAGAGGCCACTGCCACCCGCGGCCGGATTCTCATCGACGAGCAGCACCGAGGCGCCGCGCTCCGCCGCCGCCAGCGCGGCAGCGAGGCCCGACGGTCCCGCTCCAACAACCAGGACATCGCAGAAATCGTAGCGCTTGGGTGTGCTGCGGGCGGGAGCTTCGAAGTCAACCTTGCCCAGACCCGTGAGGTTGCGGAACATCCGCTCCCAGTGAGGGAACCAGCGCTTGCTGTGGAACGCCTTGTAGTAAAAACCAACCGGCAGAAAGGCGCCGAGACGGTTGAAGACCGACAGGCTGTCCCGCGCGAGTCCGCCGCGCGTATTGACAGCCGTAACGTCCCAGCCCGACTGAACCGGAACGATGTCAGCACGTACGTTCGGCACGCTTCTGCCGCCATTACGGACCTGCATCATCGCGTTGACATCGTGTCCCGCG
>DATBCZ010000278.1:0-7175 GCA_036270175.1 Steroidobacteraceae bacterium
AATTCAGGCAGGACAACACCGCCGTCAGCACTATCGCCGACATCGCCATAGTGGCCCACCCGAAATGCATGGTCAGCAGCGCTTCCGCGAACGGCGACTCACCAACCTTCACCGTATCCCACGGCACCACCGACACGATTAAAAGTATCGACCCCACGTAAAACGTAAGAACTCTCACGATCACCGACGTCGACATCCGCGCCACGGCGCGCGTCGGCTCAGCCGACTCCGCAGCCGCCACGACAGTGATCTCGGCGCCGGTGAGAGAGAAAAACACCGTTACGGCGCCAGCCAACACCGCGACGAATCCGTGCGGCATGAACCCGCCATGACTGGTGAGATTGCCAAAGGTCTGCCCCTGCGGCGAAGTGAAGCCGAAGGCATACGCCCCCGCCAGGGCGATGAACACAATGATGGCCGCCACCTTGATCGACGAGAACCAGAATTCGAACTCGCCGTACGAGCGTGCCGACATCAAATTCACGCCGGTCATCACGGCCATCAGACCGATGCCGAGCTCCAGCAGCGAGAACTGTGGAAACCAACCATGCAGAATATTGGCGCCGGCGATCGCCTCGACCGGCCCGGTGATGACCCAGAAATACCAGTACAGCCAACCCGCCACGAACCCGGCCCAGGGCCCGAGCCCCGCGCGCGGGAAGTCGGTAAACGACCGTACGCTCGGCAGTGCCACCGCCATCTCGCCCAGCATCCGCATGACCAGCAACACCAGCGTTCCGGTAATGAGATAGCTCAGTACGATCGCGGGCCCGGCGGCAGCGATGGCCGCGCTGCTACTGACAAACAACCCCGCGCCGATGATACCGCCGATGGAAATCATGGCGATGTGGCGCGGCTTCAGTGAGCGACTCAGCTCTGACATCATGAACCTCTGGGACGAGTGACAATGCTGCCCGAAGCCGCCCGCGCGGTTTCGAGAAGCACCGAGGATAACCGGCTACGCATTTCTTCGAGCGTCCAACGACTCGTCGGCGCTGAAATATTGATGGCCGCGACCGGCAGACCGTCCGGCCCCAGCACGGGTGCCGCTATCGTCAAGTCGCCGCGGTAATATTCCTGCGCCGTCCACGCATAACCGGCCTCGCGGGCGGCGTCGATCTGACGCAGGATCTGCTTCGGGTCCGTCAGCGTCATCGGCGTAAATGAACGCAGCGTCGAGCGACGCACGATCCGCTGCGCCTCCGCCCGTGGCAAAGCGGACAGATAGGCGCGCCCGGCGCCCGTGCAATACATCGGCAGGCGGCGCCCCACCGGCATATGAATCAAAAAGCGCTTGTGGCTGGGAAACCGGGCGATATACACCATGTCGGTGTCGGCTGGCTCCGACAGACTGACGGACTCGCCGCAGGTCTGGTTGAGATCGATGAGATGAGTGGTCGCCTGCTCGAGCAGCACATGACCGGACAGATAGGCATGTGCGATACCCAGCGCGCGGGGTGTCAGAACCCAGCGCTTCACCTGCCGATCGCGCCGCAGATAACCCAAACGCTCCAGCGTGTGAGTGCAGCGCTGCGCCGAGCTCTTGGTCATACCGACCGCGAGACCGATTTCCGTAAGGTTGAGTGCGGTCTTCTCACTGCCAAATACTTCCAGAATGCTCAAGGCCTTCTGTACGGTCTGGTTGAAAAGCGGATCGGTGGCGTCGCCGTCGAGTTGCTTACGAGGGGCGCTCTTGGCGGCGCGGCTGGAGGTCTTATGTGGTGGGCGCACGCGCAGTAGGTCTACGATACCGGGTTGGACGGGGCACCTGCCTCCCGAGCAGTATACGGCTAAAAATGAATCCGGCAATTGTGTGGTTCCGCAACGACCTGCGCCTGGCGGACAACCCCGCCCTGCACGCCGCCGCCGCCTCGAAGCGGCCGTTGGTCTGCGTCTATATTTATAACGATGAGCCGGACGACGACGAAAACAAGCGCCGCGCCGGGAAGAAACATGGGCCGCGTTCCCTCGGAGCCGCCGCACGCTGGTGGCTACACGGCTCGCTCCAGGCCCTCGACGCAGCCCTAGCAAAGCACGGCGGGCGACTCACCATTCTCACGGGTGCCCCCACAGACATCCTCCCGAACCTCGCGGCAGACTTGAAAGCCACTGCCGTATATTGGAATCGCCGCTACGACGCGTCGGGCCGAGCCCTCGACGCAACCCTGGAAACCACCCTCCAACAAGGCGGCATCGAAGTCACCACCTTCAACGGCCATCTGCTCAACGAGCCCTGGACCCTCGAGAATCAGTCCGGCAAACCCTTTCGCGTCTTCACCGCTTACTGGCGCGCCGTCTTGAAACAGGACACCCCCGAGCCGCCGCTCAAAGCCCCGCGCAAACTCCGCTGCCACGCCACACCGCGCCAACTCAAACTCAAACCCGTCCCGCTCACGAGCCTCGGCCTCGAACCGAAAAAACCCGACTGGGCCGCCGGAATCCGCGCCACCTGGACCCCGGGTGAAGCCTCCGCCCGCGCTCACCTGAAGCGCTTCCTCACCAAAACCTTGAGCAAGTACTCGACCGACCGCGACCGCCCCGACCGGGCAGGTACCTCCCGCCTGTCTCCCTACCTGAGTTTCGGCAACATCTCCGCACGGCAGATCTGGCACACCGCGCACGAGGCCGTGAGGCAACACCCCGCCCCGGGAATCCAGCGCCAACTCGCAAAGTTCCTCGCCGAAATCGGCTGGCGTGAATTCAACTACCACGTGCTCTACCATCACCCGGGCCTCGCGGAACGTAACTTCCAGTCGCGGTTCGATCCTCTGCGCTGGCGAACCGACCCAAAAGGGCTGCAAGCGTGGCAACGCGGCCTCACCGGCTACCCGATTGTCGATGCGGGGATGCGCGAGTTATGGACGACAGGTTGGATGCACAACCGGGTGCGCATGGTGGCCGCGTCCTTCCTCGTCAAGCACCTGCTGATCGACTGGCGCACCGGTGAGCAATGGTTCTGGGACACCCTCGTCGACGCCGACCCCGCCAACAACGCCGCGAACTGGCAATGGGTCGCCGGATCGGGTGCGGACGCCGCGCCCTACTTCCGCATCTTCAATCCCATCCTGCAGGGTGAGAAGTTTGATCCGAACGGCGACTACGTGCGACGTTGGGTACCGGAACTGGCGCGCCTGCCAGCAAAAATCATCCACAAACCCTGGACAGCCAAGCCCGAACAACTCGACGCGGCGGGCGTTCGACTCGGCAAAACCTACCCCCGGCCGATCGTGGATCACGACATGGCGCGCCGCAGAGCCCTACTGAACGTCAAGTCGCTGGCGTAATGAGCGCACCGGCGCGCTCGCGATACGCCGAGCGCAACATGGACACGGCCGCGTAAGCCACGATCACGATGACGAGCCAGCGCAACGCCAGCAGCGGAAGCTGGCGCACGATGAAAATCGCAATGAGCACACCCACGGTGCCACCAATCGTCAAACCCAGCGCCGGGCCGTACGCGAAACGACCGGTTTTGAAAAAGCGCAGACTGGCGACCGGCTGCACGAGCCCACACGTGCCCATCATGATGGGAAACGCCCCCAAGGGGTGCAGACCCAACAGCGCCAGCAACACCATGCTCGGGGCATACGGCCCGATCCCGACACTCATCAGCGCACCGAACACGAAGTTGACGCCCACGGCGACGCCGAAGCGCCATCCCTCGAGCCCCATGGCGGTGCCGCCGACAGGAAACGCGCCGAAGTTAGCGATCACAAAGAAAATCGCCGCGATGAGCAGCGCCGCGCCCATGAACAGCTGGATCGCGCGACGCGGCAAGCCGCTCACGACACCCGCTCCCAACCATGCGCCGAGCGTAGCGCTCGCGATCATCGCAATCAGTAGAACGGGCTCGACGGCAACCGCGGTAACCAGAACCGCGGTTTCCACGAAAGCCGCCGCGTTATGACCTACATTGAGGGTTCCCGGAATGAGTTCGTCGGGCGGCGTACCGCGGAATTTGAACAGCGCCGTCGTCGGGGCGAACGACCCTATTCCAAGTGCGTCGAGAAAATCGGTGCCGAAACCGATTGCGATATCTCCGGCGGTCGGGGCGGGCCGCACGCTGCGGCGGCGCGCATCGCGCACCCACGCTAGAACAAACGCGACATTGATGACCACCAGGGCGGCGAGCAGGGCAAGCTTCGCCGCATTCATGGACCTCTCCAATCGATAATCGATACAACCATATCGTTCACCCCTGCCCACGGTAACGCCCGCGTCGCTGCCATTCAAGTGGCGGCGCGGACTTCCGTGCCGTCCAGCAATATGCCAGACTCCAAGCCACGCTCAATTGCACACCGCATCTGCGCGTCGCCCGCACGGGTGACAGTCAATCAACAATCGCGGTTGCGGTGCTCGGGGAGTTCGATGAAAAGCTGTCTCATGCGCGCCGCTCTGCTGTCACTCGCAACCTGCGCGCCGTTGCTCGCAGCCGCTCCGCCGCCGCCCCTGCCGGCCGAGCATCTCACGCTCACGACGCTGCCGCCCAATAGTCCGCACCGGATCTACGTTCTGGATGAAGCGTTCCTCAACGAAATCGACGCACGTATCGATCTCTTTGACGGCGATACCTACCGCCGGCTCGGGCAGATCGACGCGGGCTTCAATCCCGGCTTCAACTTATCGCCGGACGGCAAGACCAGTGTAGTGAGCACGACTTACTGGGCACGCGGCGCCCGCGGTGCACGCACCGACGTTGTCGAATTCACGGACAACACAAACCTATCCGTGACGCACGAGATCGTCCTGCCGCCGAAGCGGGCCATGACGCTCCCGACGTATTTCAACATCGGCTACAGTTCCGACAGTCATTTTCTGTACGTCTCCTACGTTACGCCGGCAGCTTCCTTCGGAGTTCTCGATCCGGCCAAGGGCACGGTGCTGGATGAAATCGACACCGCGGGCTGCGTTCTGGTGATCCCCTCCGGACCCAACCGGGTAGCGTCACTGTGCGAGAGCGGCCGGCTTCAGACAGTAACGCTCGACGCGCAAGGACACGAAGCCTCGCGCGCCATGTCCGATCCGTTCTTCGATGCGGACACCGACCCGGTGTTCGTGCAAGGCGTGCCGATCACTGGCGGCTACGCTTTCCTTTCCTTCCTCGGCCAGGTGCACGAAGTCGACTTCTCGGGAGCGCAACCGACGTTTCAAAAGCCCTGGTCGCTGCTCAGCGCCGCCGACAAGGCCCAGAACTGGCGTCCGGGCGGCGCGCAGGTGGGCGCTATTCACCGCAAGTTGGGCAAGCTCTTCGTGGCCATGCATCGCGGCGGCGAAGGCACGCACAAGGCCCCCGGCACCGAGATCTGGGTGTTTGACATGAAAACGCATCAGCGTGTCGCGCGCTGGCCGATGGCACCACAGAAGCTCGCTTCAGCCCTGGCCGTACAAGTTTCGCAGGACGACGCTCCCCTTCTCTTCGCGGCGACGGAGAATGCGGACATCGCCGTGTTCGACGCTCTCACGGGTGAACTTCGCCACGTCGAGAAAAAGTTCGGACAGACCCCCTGGCTCATGATGAATCCTTGAAAGGCACCGGCATGCGCTCGATCGACCGCCTGTTTGAAAACTCGTCGCGCTCCCTGGCGCGCCACACTTCACGCCGCAGCCTGCTCGCCACGCTGGGTAAAATCCTGACTGGCGCCGCGCTGATTCCGCTCCTGCCGGTCGATCGCTCCTCGCGTGCCGAAGCCGCGGAAGCCGGAGGGCCGGCCACGGCGAAGCCACCCGGAAAGTCCGGTAGCAAAGCCAAAGCCGCCACCGACGACCCCTTGAGCTGCGACTATTGGAAGTACTGCGCGGTCGACGGATTCCTGTGCTCCTGTTGTGGAGGCACGTCGAACTCCTGCCCGCCCGGAACGGCAGCCTCGCCCATCACCTGGATCGGCACCTGTCACAACCCCGCCGACAGCCGCGACTACATCGTGTCCTACAACGACTGCTGCGGTAAGGCGAGCTGCGGCAACTGCGAATGCAACCGCAACGAGCGCGAGAAGCCGATGTACCGTCCCTCGCGCAACAACGATCTCAACTGGTGCATGGCGAACGCCGACTCCAACTACCACTGCTCGGTATCCGTGATCCTCGGGGTCGCCGAAAAATGAGACGACGCCCTCCGCGCGCGGTGCCAGGTGTTATGGCCGCTCCTCTCGTCAAGAGCGCAGTGCCCGTCACCACTGCGGCGCTCACGCTGGCCCTGACGTCCTTTCCCGGACTTGCTGCCGCAGATCCCGCGCCGGTCCGCTATCCCGCCGGTGCGACGGCGTTCCAAGCCAACTGCGCCGTGTGTCACGGAGCGAAGGGGGGCGGAACCCCATCGCTCGCGCCTCCGGTGACGTCCTACCCCGCCCGCTACGCCACGAACGATGAGGGACGCAAACAGCTCGCGATGACGGTGCTGAACGGCATGTTCGGCGGCATCGAAGTCGAGCAGAAACATTTCGACTTCAAGATGCCCGAGTTCATTCAGCTCGACGACGCGACCTTGGCGGCGGTGCTGAACTTCGTCGTATTCGATCTCGACCACGCCGCGGACGACGTGAAACCGATCGCCGCTGAAGAGATCGCCACCGAGCGCGCCCATCCGGTCGATGGTGCGGCGGTACGTGAGCACCGCAGCAAGTTGCTCGCGACCCTCGGGCTCTAAAATGAAACGGGCGCCAACACGCTCGACAAGGTTTCTATTCGCGGCGGTAGCCGCCGCGAGCATCTTTGCCACGGTGGCACACGCAAGCCCCCAGCAGGATTACATCCTCTACTGTATGGGCTGCCACGGACCGCAAGCGGAAGGCGTTCCAGGCAAGGTGCCCCCGCTCGCCAACGCATTGGGGCGCTACATGCGCTCGCCCGCTGGCCGCAACTACATCCTGCGCGTTCCTGGCGCCGCAAACTCGGTGCTCTCCGATGCGCAGCTCGCCGGCGTCCTGAACTGGCTCGCGCAAACCTTTGACGCCCAGGAGCTCTCGAGCGACGTGCCGTTGTTCAGCGCGGCAGAAGTGACCAGCCAGCGGCACTCGCCGCTGCCGTCGGTATTGGCGACCCGCCGCGAAGTCATTCGCGAGCTCGCCGCTACCGGACCTGCACCTCCAGCGAGCTATTGAGGGCCCCTTGCTACACCGAAGTGCACCGCCCGAACATGTTGCGTACACGCGTCAGATAGGGCCAAAAGGCGTTTGACG
>DATBCZ010000279.1:0-7546 GCA_036270175.1 Steroidobacteraceae bacterium
GCTTCGATCAGCACAAGGCCGGAATCCGCTCCGCGGGAAGTGTGCTCAAGCGGGGGCTCGAGGTCCTCACCGGCCCGGCCCTGCATCTGCAGTACATCGCCCGACCCGTGGCTGCGCGCATCGAGGTCGAACTGGCCGAAGCGCTACGGGATGCGGGGCTTGTCGTGCAGGGTGGGCATTGAGCCCCCCGCTCCGAACCAACCCTGGTTTCGCGCGTTAACAGCCCATGGCTATAACAGAACCCGAGGTTTCCCCGGAAACTCGTGCGCTAACGGCGCTCAAGTGGACGGGTATCGTCCTCGGTACCCTTCTTGTTGTGTTGTTGATTGCGCTTGCCGTGTTGCAGATAAACGCCGACGCGCTGCGCGGTCCCATCGCGCGCGTAGCCTCGGCGCATCTTGGCAGGGCAGTGCGTATCGACGGACGGTTGCAACTCCACCTTCTCTCGTGGACGCCCCGTGTCATCGTGAACCAACTCCGGATCGCCAATCCCGACTGGGTAAAGCCCGCTGTCGCGCCTGCCGACATGGCACGCATTGGCGAGCTGCAGGTGTCGTTATCGATCCCGGCGTTGTTCAAGGGGGAGATCCTGCTCCCTTACCTCGGCCTCGACGACAGCGACATCAACTTGGTGCGCGAGCCCAAAGAGCGCGCCAACTGGAATTTCGGCGCCGCGCAACCGGCGGCGTCGGCCAAGCCGGCAAAACTTCCCATACTGGGCCGTCTTCACCTCGGTAACGGCCGTCTCGTGGTGTCGGACGAGGTCCGCAAACTGCATTTCAAGGGGAAGATCGCCGCCGACCAGGCGCCGAACGGCGGTGCCCAGTCTCTGAGCCTCACCGGTGACGGCAGTATCAACGGCCAGCCTTTCGAGCTGAAGGCGACGGGTGACCCGCTCATCACCGCCGAAAGCCATAAGCCCTACACCGTCACCTCCGACATACGCGCCGGCCGTACGAAGGTGAAGTCGCGCATCACTATCACCAAACCCTTTGACATGGGTTCCGTGGTCGCCGACCTGTCGGCCTCAGGCGATGACCTGGCCGACCTCTATTATCTCAGCGGCCTGGCGTTACCCAACACCGCGCCCTACACCGTAGAGGGCCATCTCCAGCGCCGCGGTACCCTGCTGAAGCTCACCAACTTCAAGGGCACGCTGGGCAACAGCGATATCCACGGCACGATGTCGATCGAGACCGCCGCGGCGCGCCCGATCCTGAGCGCCGATCTGTCGACCCGGCTGTTGGACATCAAGGATCTCGGGCCGACACTGGGCAGCCGGGCGAAGACCACTCCATCGTCGCTCAGCCAGCAACAGGCGCGCGCGCAGAATCCCGTGGCCTCCACTGCAAAAGCCCGCGCTACCACCCAGCACGCCGCACAGACCGGCGCGCCCACCGCGTCGGGCGCGCCCGTCCCCGACGCGGGCAGCACCGAGAACCTCCACGGTGCGAAGCCGAAGTCCGCTGAAACCCGTACCGCAGAGGCGAAGAAGGCCGACGAGAAAGCGGCCCGAGGCGAAACATTACTGCCGGACGCAAAATTGGATCTGAAGCGCATCCGAGGTATGGACGCGAACCTGAAGTACCGCGCTGAGGCTGTAAAAACCGAAAAGATGTCGATCAAGCAGATCTCGCTGGCCCTGCGGCTCGAGAAGGGCGTGATGACATTTACCCCGCTTACTTTCACGCTTCCGCAGGGCACGCTGACATCCAACATCACGGTGGACGGATCGCACGACGTGCCCGAGATCGCGATCGACTCGCGCATCACCGCGGTGCGCCTGTCGCAGTTCAAGACAAAGGACGGACAGGAGCCCCTCGACGGCACGATGGTCGGGCGCGCTATTCTTCACGGACGGGGAAAGTCACTTCACGAAGTAGGGGCCACCGCGGAAGGCACCCTGAGCGTCGTTGTCCCCCACGGTGACATCCGCAAAGCCTTCGCCGAGCTCATGGGAATCAACGCCGCCAACGGGCTCGGACTGCTATTGACCGGGAATCAGGATAAGACCGGTATCCGTTGCGGTGTCGCCAATTTCAAGGCGGAAGGCGGCGTGTTCGCCGCCCAGGACATTGTGATCGACACCGAGAAGGTCCTGATCACCGGCAAGGGTGAGATCGACCTGGGCTCCGAGGACCTCGATCTGACCCTCAACGGGCAGCCGAAGAAATTCCGTTTCTTCCGCATCAAATCGCCCATTGAGGTGGGGGGCACGCTCTCAAAGCCGAAAGTGGGCTTGAAGCCGGGTAACACGCCGGGACAGGCGGCCTTGGCCACCGCCTTGGGGGTGCTGGCGACCCCGTTGGCCTCCGTGCTGGCCTTCATCGATCCCGGCTTGGCAAAGGACGCCGATTGCGGCGCATTACTCGCCGAGGCAGAGCGTCAAGGGGCTCCGCAGGCCAAGGACGGCGAGGCGAAGGACGATCCCAACAAACCCAAGCCGCCCCCGCAGGACGCGCCCACCAAGGACGCTCAGCGCTCGACGAAGGCGCGTTCGATTACATAATCGCCAGGCTCGCCGATGTGCGGCGAGATAGTGAAACCGCGACCATCCAGCAACGCGCGCGTATCGGCGAGCATGGCGGGCGATCCGCACACCATGACGCGGTCCTGCGCAGGATCGAGCGTCGGCAGATGCAGATCACGGCACAGGCGGCCCGACTCCAGAAGGGTCGTCAATCGACCGTGATTCGCATGCGGCTCGCGCGTAACCGTCGGATAGTAGTGAAGCTTGTCGCGCACCAGATCACCCAGATATTCGTGGGTCTTGAGCTCCTCGATACGGTGTTTCACGACCGCGGACTCCCTCGCCCAACGTACCCCGTGAACGAGCACGACGTGCTCGAAACGCTCGTAGACCTCGGGATCCTTGATGAGGCTCATGAACGGTGCAGCGCCGGTTCCGGTGCTGAGCAGGTATAGACGCTTACCGGGTTTGAGGTCGTGTAGCAGCAGTGTGCCCGTGGGTTTGCGGCTTATCAGAACCTCGTCGCCCTCGCGGATGTGCTGCAGACGCGAGGTCAGCGGGCCGTCGGGCACCTTGATGCTGAGGAACTCCAGGTGCTCCTCGTGATTCGCGCTGGCGATGCTATAAGCCCGCAGCAGCGGCCGGCTGTCCACGTGCAGCCCCACCATGACGAACTGGCCATTCTCGAAACGCAGCGCTGTATCACGGGTGGTCGTGAAAGTGAATTGCGTATCCGTCCAGTGATGTACTTTGAGTACCCGCTCCGCACCTATGGCCGCCAAGATCTGTCACCCGCGCTAACGTCAATGAAACCGGAATGTTACAAGGTGCGGCCCCGGAACGATGATTTTTCCGGCTATAGAGTCATAATCACCGAGCATTAGGAACGCGAACGACGCTAGAGGGGTGGGGAAATGACGCAATTGGCAGACAAGGGGCTGAAGGGGCGAACGCTCTTTATTACCGGCGCGAGCCGCGGAATTGGCCTCGCTATCGCCCTCCGGGCCGCCCGTGACGGCGCGAACATTACCGTCGCCGCGAAGACCGAAGAACCCCATCCGAAGCTCCCCGGCACCATCTACAGCGCCGCCCGGGAAATCGAAGCCGCGGGGGGCAAAGCCCTGCCGGTGCCGGTCGATATTCGCAACGACGCGCAGGTCGCGGATGCCATCGCCCAGACGGTGAAAACGTTCGGGGGCATCGACATCCTCATCAACAATGCCAGTGCGATAAGTCTCACGAACACCGCCGAAACGGACATGAAGCGTTTCGATCTGATGCACCAGATCAACACCCGGGGCTCGTACCTGTGCTCGAAGCTGTGCGTGCCGCACCTGGCGCGCTCGTCGAATCCACACATCCTGATGCTGGCGCCGCCGCTCAATGTCACGGAACGGTGGTTTGCGCCGCACCTGGCGTATTCGCTCGCGAAGTACGGGATGAGTCTTTGCGTGCTCGGACTCGCGGGAGAGTTGCGCATGCAGGGGATCGCCGTGAATGCACTTTGGCCCCGCACCGTGATCGGTACCGCTGCGTTGCAAGTCGCGATGACCGGTCGTGACTCCAGCGAGCGCCGCCGCGTTCGCAAGCCCGAAATCGTCTCTGACGCCGCGCACGCCATCCTGACAAAGCCCAGCCGCGAGTTCACTGGCAATTTCTGTCTCGACGACGAGGTGCTGCGCGCGGCCGGCACGACCGATTTCACTCATTATCGCGATGCGGGCATTCGGGAAGAGGATCTCCTGCCGGACTTCTTTCTGTGAGCGAATTATCGCGCCGCACAATAGCGTCGCGGGCGCGGCAGGGTTAGAGTTGGTCCGTGAGATGATGATGCTCTGACGGCGGGGCGCAACCCACGGACGGAATTCATCACCAAGATCAAGGAAACGGCGGAATCGGCCGCCCGATACAGCATGCTGACACTTGAAGAAGTCGTCGACCCCGTCTGATCCGAGCCTGGCGGCGCTGCTTCATGATCTGAGCCAGCCCCTTACAGCGATCCTGAGCAACGCCCGGGCCGCGCAGCGCTTCCTCTCGAATCCGTCGCTCGACCACCATGCTGAGATGCACGATATCCTCGAGGACATCGTTGCCGACGACAAGAAAGCCGCGGATATTGTCGGGAAACTAAGACAAGCCATCAAGGATGCGGAAGGAGATGGATGATGAGCCTACAGCAGGGAACCGTTTTCATTGTGGATGACGATCCGGACGTCTGCCGCGCCGTCGGAAGGCTCGTGCGCGGCGCGGGATACGAGGTGCGCGAATACAACTCAGCGCGGGACTTCCTGGTAGCGCACGAGTCGGAGCCGCCGGGTTGTCTGCTCCTCGATCTTTCGATGCCCGAGGTCGACGGACTGCAATTGCAACAGAGTCTCGCGGCGGCGGGCTGCCACCGCCCGATCGTATTCTTGAGCGCCAACGGCGACGTTCACAACACCGTGCGCGCCATGAAAGCTGGCGCCGTGAATTTTCTCACCAAGCCCGTCGATCGCGACGAACTCATCGGGGCCCTCACGGAAGCCTTCGCGATCGATGCCGCGGGACGCGCCAAATGGGAGACCCGCCATACCATCGCCGGCCGGATGGCCACGCTCACGCCGCGCGAACGGCAGGTTCTGGAAAAGGTCGTGGCCGGCCGACTCAACAAACAGATTGCCGCGGAACTCGGTACCGTCGAGAAAACGATCAAGGTGCACCGCTCGCGAGTCATGCAGAAGCTGCGCGCGGGCTCACTCATCCAACTCATCGAGATCGCCAATCTTGGCGGCGTCTCTGCCACGCACGACGCGTAGCGCATGGACCAAGGGCCAATAGCCCACACGCCCGGACGGCGCAAGATGCCGCCTGGGTCGGACGCGGTGGTCGGGCTGCAAGCGGGACTATCGGCACATCATCGGCGTTCGTGTCGCGGGCTCATCACCCTCGCACGACCGCCCATCCGCGCATAGGGACGGTACGGATGCTTCGGTGACTTGCAGTGATGGGCCGCCGCGTCGACCTGTTTTACCGCTCCAACATCTCCCTCACACCGCGCACGGCCGCGAGCAGTCTTTCCTCGTCGAACGGCTTGGCGAGGTGCGCCGCGAAGCCCGCTTGCAGGCTGCGGGCGACATCCTCGTCGTAGACACTCCCACTCATGGCGATCGCCGGCACCTGGCCCTTGCTGCCGAGCCGCGCAAAGCGTGAGCGTATTCGGGAGAGTAATTCGATGCCGCTCCCGTCGGGCAGGCTGAGATCACAAATGGCCAGATCGAACGTCGCTCGCTCTCCTACTGTCGTGGCGGCGGCAAGGCTGGGAACACAGACGACGAAGTGGCCGTGACTCGTCAGCAGGCGCCGGCACGCCTTTGCAACACCCTCGTGGTCTTCGACGAGGAGGATGCGCAATGCGTGGGGGGCGCCACCGTCGTCGCTCTTCATCGGGAGCTCATGCAGATGGGCGGTACTCGAAGCCACTTCCAGCTCCGAAGTCGCCGCATCGAGCATGCGTGAGTTCGCGGCGGCGGCGGCATCGAGGTCCGCAGTTTCAGTGCCCTCGCTTGCTGGTGGGCTTTGAGGGTCGGGCGAGTGGAGCGGCAAAGTGACGGTAAACGTCGCTCCGCGGCCTTCCCCGTCGCTCGCCGCGGCGATACTTCCGCCGTGCAGTTCGATGATCCGATGGGCGATGGCGAGACCGAGGCCGAGGCCGAGTCCTTGCGAGCGGCGCTCCCGACTGACTCCCTGCCAGTAGCGCTCGAAGAGATGCGGTAATTCTTCCGGCGCGATTCCCTGCCCCGAGTCGCGGACGAGCAGTTCCACGTGTTCGCCGCGGCGCGCATAGCGAAGCTGGATCCAGCCTCCGGGCGGGGTAAAGCGGATCGCATTTGAAAGCAGGTTCCAGACAACCTGTTGCAACCTTTCCGAATCACCGTTGACGGTGCCGGCGCCGGTTTCCAACGCGGTCTCGACAGTTAGGTTCTTGGCAAGGGCGGCGGGCCGGAACGAATCGACCACTATTCCTATCGTTTGCGCCAGCGAAGCGACCGGTCTCGGGTCGATCCGCAGGCGGCCGGTGACGATGCGCGAGATGTCCAGGAGGTCGTCGACGAGTCGCCGTTGCACGCGCGCGTTGCGGTCAATGAGCTCCAGCGCGTGGACCGCTTCGCCGGGGTCGAGCCGGTTGTCCTTGAGAAGAGCGGTCCAAGCCAGCACCGCCATCAATGGCGTACGCAGCTCATGCGACAGCATCGTAAAGAAAATGTCCCGGGCGCGGTTCGCCTGTTCCGCCGTCTCACGTGCGTGCCGTTCGGCAGCGTGCATGCGCGCCTGGGCGAGCCGGGATTCCACACGGGCCAACAGTTCCCGGGCCGAAAACGGCTTGATGATGTAGTCGTCCGCGCCAGCCCGCAGTCCTTCAGACGACGCTTCCTCACCGGCGCGTGCCGAAAGCAACATAACGGGTAGCTTCTCGGACGCTGCATTGGAACGGATCGCACTCAGAAGTCCAAAGCCGTCCATGACAGGCATCATGACATCGGCAATGACGAGATCTGGCAGCCTTTGCCGGATGTGTTCCATGGCTACCACGCCGTCCGGAGCGGTCTCAACCTGCCAACGGCCGCCAAGGAGGTGGCGCAGATAGCCGCGCATGTCGGCGTTGTCATCGACGATCAGGATGCGGGCCTGGGCCGCGTCGTCTGCTCGAGGTGTTTCACTCACGCTGGTGGATGTTGTCTCGCCCGACTCGGGATTGAACGCCGCGCTGCCACCGTCGGGCAGCCACCCCAGCGCCTCCTCGACGAATGGCAAAGCCCCAATTCGAGCGCGTTCGAGCGTTCGCATGCGGCCGATGCGCTCCGTCGGCAAATGAGCAGAGCCGCAGGGAATGCGCAAAGTAATCGCGGTTCCGACACCGACTTCGCTACGGGCTTCGATGCTGCCGCCGTGCAGCTTCACCAACTCATGCACCAGCGACAAGCCGATGCCCGAACCCTCGTGAGTACGCGCCTGCGTGGTACGGCCGCGAAAGAAACGCTCGAACAAGCGCGGGAGATCTTTCGCCGCCACACCACAACCGGTATCACTCACCTCCAG
>DATBCZ010000280.1:0-2646 GCA_036270175.1 Steroidobacteraceae bacterium
CAGGCTGCGCGCGCGATGCAGCTGCGCTTTGCAGGTACCTTCCGCTACGCCGAGCATCTCCGCCGTCTCGAGATGCGAATAGCCGTAGAGAGCGTGCAGGACGAGTACATCCCGCGCGCCTTCCGGCAACCGCTCGATAGCGGCCTCGATCTCGTTCACTTCCAAGGGCGTTTCCAGGGTCCAGTCATTTTCAATTACCTCACCGTCATCGTCCGAGGTCGATTCCAGGGCAACACTCGCCTTGCGCCGCTTCGCCAGCGCGACATTTACCGCAATCCGGTGCAGCCAGGTTGCCAGCGAACTGCGCGTCTCGAACCGCGCCAGCGCCTTCCAGGCATTGATGAACGCCTCCTGGGTGCAGTCCTCGGCCATGGCCGGATCCCGGGTCATCCGCAGGCAGAGGCCATAGACCCGGCCCACATGCTCGCGGTAAAGCCTTTCGAATGCCCGAACGTCACCCTTGCAGGCGCGCTGCACGAGCGCGCGCTCCCACTCGACACGGGTGTCTTCAGGCTCAGTCTGAGTCATCTACCACTTGGAGAGCGAAACCCCCCGAAGGGTTTAAGAGGCCGCGGCGGGGGGAGTACTGCGGTTCCCGTACCAATTGATGGCGTACTGGAGCAGCTGGGCATTGGTGGCCAGATTGAGCTTGCGTTTCAGGCTCTGGCGGTGGGTTTCGACGGTCTTGACGGACAATCCCAGCCCCTCGGCGGCCTCCCGGGAGGACTGGCCGCGGCCAATGAGGCTGAGCACCTGCAGCTCCCGATTGCTGAGCCGCTCGATCGGGTCGCTGCCAATGCCGTTCACCCCGTCCACACGAGGGTTGCGAAGGCTCCCGGCAAGCGATTCGGAGAGGTAAACCCCACCGCTCAGAACGCGGCGCAAGGCGACCAGCAACTGGTCCGACGCCGCCTGCTTCATGATGTATCCGCTCGCCCCCGCGGCCAGGAGGCGTTCGCCGTAAATCAGCTCGTCGTGCATGGAGAGGACGAGCATGGGCAGCTCTGGCTGCTGCGCATGGACATCGCGGACCAGCTCGAGACCATCCCCTTGCGTGAGAGAGATGTCCACGATCACCACGTCAGGGACCATAGCCCGAATAGCGGTACGCGCCTCACGCTCGGTCTGCACTTCGCCGCAAACAACGAGGTCGGCTTCCGTCTCGATCATGCGCCGCAGCCCCTGTCGCACGATCGGATGATCATCGACGATCAAGACACGTCGCTGGCCGCGAGAGATTTTCATGTGGTGTCGTCACTCCGATCGACCTCCACCGTAAAATCGAGCGGACACGAGCAACGCACCGAAGTGCCGCCATTGGCGGTCGATTCAATGACGAGGTCGCCACCTAACATCTGCGCGCGGTATCGCATGATCTTCAGGCCGAGCCCGTCGGCCCGATCCACCGGCGCCTGCGCAAACCCTTTGCCGTCGTCGTCCACTTGCAGATGCAATTCGCTGTCCGAAGTCTTGAGGCGGATCATGACCTCTCGGGCGTCACTGTGCCGAACCACATTGGTCAGCGCTTCCTGCACGATTCTATACACGTGCGCGGCCGCGGTTTCGCTCAAACGCAACGGCTCGGCGAAATCCAGTTGGGAAACGACATGCACTCCGAAACGCTCACCGACGCGGGCGCCCAATGTTTGTATCGCGCCCCCCAGGTCGCCGCGCCCGCTGCCTACGGGAGACAGGCCGCGCGCCAGTGTCCGTGTGCTCTCGATCGCGTTGTTGACCAGGCCGATCACTTCTTCGACGTCACCACAGGCTGCCGAGCCTTCCTTGCGCAGTTGTGACACCACACCCTTCAACATCAGCGCAATGCCCGTCAGCTCCTGTCCAAGACCGTCGTGAAGATCGCTCCCGATGCGCTGCTGCTCGCGATTCGCGATCTCGATGATCTCGCGCTCCAGCTGCTTGCGCTCGGTGACGTCGTTCAAAACGGCGAGCCAGTGTTCCGTTCCATTCATCCTCAGAGGAGTTACAACGCAGGCCGCCACGAAACGTGTACCGTCCTTGCGCGCGCACTCGAATTCCACCGGAACGGTTTCTCCCGTTTTGGAGCCGTCCTGCAGAGCGCGCGCCAGACGCCGGCGTTGCACGGTAAGCATGCTGAAAAGCGGCTCGATCGAGCGCCCCAGGAGTTCCGTGGTGGCGTAACCGAACATCCGGTCGAAAGTCGGATTCGTGAGCCGGATAGCGTGGCTGTTGGGATCGACGAGGACGACGCCCTCCCGCATCGTCTCGAGAATGCGGACCTGCGTCCGTAACTCGCTCTCGACACGCTTACGCTCGGTAACATCGGTAACGGCGACCGTGAGAGAGCGAACCACGCCCCCCTCGACAACCGGCATGATCCGGTGCTCGAAGTTGCCGGGCGAGCCGTCCGGACCCGGCTTACGCAGCTCGAGCCTCGCGGGAACGCCGGAGGCCAGGGCCTTCCCGTAGATCTCCTCCATACCGGGACGCAGGTCCTGGGGAATGAAGTCGAGAAAGTACTGGCCCAGGACGGTCTCCGGGCGGTTCGGACCAAACGGCCGGTTCATGAACCGTACGTTCAGTCTCTCGTCGAGGAGAAAGAGCCAGTCAGGTGTGTTCTCGGTGACGGCGCGCAACACCGCCTCTGATTTCCGCAGCGCTTCTTCC
>DATBCZ010000281.1:0-3341 GCA_036270175.1 Steroidobacteraceae bacterium
GGAGGCGCCGTCGGCGCCCATCGAGCCTGCGCTCATGAGCACCGGCGACCGGCTAGGTGGCGAGCCGCAGCATCACCACCAGTGTGCCGCGCACGGCCCCTCCGCGTGATATCGCGAGTGCGTCGGGCAACGCGCTTGACGTGAATGTGCTGGCGATGTCGTCGTTCACTGAGAAGTTATGGCTCTTTGTACCGTCAAGGCGTTTTTTAGGTATTGAAGGAAGCAAAACGTTCAGCACCACACATACCGATGTACCGGCGTTGCCTGATCGCGCGCGATGAGTGTGGGTGCGACGCGCCCGCCTGCGTTGCATCGAGCTGAGTTCATTCACCCGTCACGGAGAAAAGCATGGGTCCTGCAATCGCGGACGTAGCGGAACAAAAGCGCCTGAACGACTCGCGCGAGGCGCAAGTACCGTGGAAGAAGTGGGGCCCCTACCTCAGCGAGCGGCAGTGGGGCACGGTGCGCGAAGACTACAGTGACAACGGCGATGCGTGGAACTACTTCACCCATGACCACTCGCGCTCACGCGCCTACAAGTGGGGGGAGGACGGGCTCGGCGGTCTGTGTGACGACCAGCAGCGGCTGTGCTTCGCGCTCGCGCTATGGAACGGGCGCGACGCGATATTGAAGGAGCGCCTCTTCGGCCTCACCAACAGCGAGGGCAATCATGGCGAGGACGTGAAGGAGTATTACTTCTATATCGACAGCACGCCCACGCACTCGTACATGAAGTACCTCTATAAATATCCGCAGCGGGAATATCCGTACCTGGATCTGGTCGAGACCAACCGCAAAAGGTCGCGGGAGGAGATGGAATACGAACTGCTCGACACCGGCATCTTCGACGATGACCGCTATTTCGACGTGTTCGTGGAATACGCGAAGGCGGCTCCGGAAGACATCCTCGTGCGGATCACCGTGCACAACCGCGGACCGGAGGCGGCGCCGCTGCGGGTCCTGCCGACGCTCTGGTTCCGCAACACATGGTCGTGGGGCGAGGACGACCGCAAGCCGTCCCTGCACGACGCGGGTGCTGGCGTCATCCGGGCCGCACATCATGATCTGGGCGAATACTGGCTCCACTGCGAAGGCGCGCCGCAGACGCTCTTCACCGAAAACGAAAGCAATGCGCAGCGCCTGTGGGATCAGCCCAACGCGTCGCCCTACGTCAAGGATGCGTTCCACGCCTACGTCATCTCGGAACAGCGCGACGCCGTGAATCCCGAGAGAACCGGGACCAAGGCCGCGGCCCATTACACGTGCGACGTACCCGCCGGCGGCAGCGCGATCATCCGCTTGCGCCTCGCGTCATCCAGACTCGACGACGCCTTCGGGGACTTCGAGCAGATCTTCGATAGCCGCATTGCCGATGCGAACGAATTCTACGAGCGCATCACGCCCAGGTCGCTGACCGAAGACCAGCACCGGGTGCATCGCCAGGCGTTGGCGGGCATGTTGTGGGGCAAGCAGTACTACTACTTCGATCTCGAACTCTGGCTGCGCGAGCATCACAGTCATCCGTTGCTCGACTCCGCGCGGCGCGATGTGCGCAACATGGAGTGGTTCCACATGCTGAACGCCGACGTGATCTCCATGCCGGACAAGTGGGAGTATCCGTGGTACGCGGCCTGGGATCTGGCCTTCCACACGATCGCGCTGGCGCAGGTCGATTTCGATTTTGCGAAGGAGCAGCTGCTGCTGATGCTGCGCAGCCTGTACGTGCACCCGAGTGGCCAGATTCCAGCCTACGAGTGGAACTTCAGCGATGTGAATCCGCCGGTGCATGCGGCCGCCACGCTCTGGCTGTACAAGTATGAGAAAGAACTGGGACGTGCCGACCCGCGTTTCCTGGAGCGCTCGTTTCAGGGGCTGATGCTCAATTTCAACTGGTGGGTGAACCGCAAGGACCCATCGGGCCGCAATGTGTTCGCCGGCGGCTTTCTCGGTCTCGACAATATCGGCGTGTTTGACCGCAGCGCGGAACTCCCGACCGGCGGCTCGCTGGAGCAGGCGGACGGCACGGCATGGATGGCGTTCTACTGCCAGACCATGCTGGAGATGGCGATCAATCTGACTGACTACGACCCGCTCTACGAGGAGGTCGCCTTCAAGTTCGTTCAGCATTTCATGTGGATCGCCTACGCGATGGACCGACGCGGCGAACACGAGGACGAGATGTGGGACGAGCAGGACGGCTTTTTCTATGATCTGCTGCGGCTCCCCGACGGCAAGACGACGCGCCTGAAGATCAGGTCGCTGGTGGGGCTGCTGCCGCTGTGCGCGTCGACGGTGTTCGAAGCGCACTCCCTCAAGCGCTATCCGAAGCTGGTGGAGCTGATCGCGCAGTTTCGCAAACGCTACCCCGAACTGATCGCGCAGGTTGCCCCGACCGACACCGGCTTCATCGGCTACAACGAACGCAGGCTTCTGTCGATCCTGAACAAACGCAAGCTCGAACGGGTGCTCGGCTACATGCTCGACGAGAAGGAGTTCCTGGGGCCGCACGGCATCCGTTCGCTCTCCCTGTATCACCTGGACCATCCGTATGTGATTCAGGTCGGCGGCCAGGAGTACAAGGTGCAGTACCTGCCGGCCGAATCGAATACGGGCATGTTCGGCGGCAATTCCAACTGGCGCGGGCCGGTGTGGATGCCGGTCAATTTGCTGATCGTCCGTGCGCTGGTGAACCTGTACACCTTTTTCGGCGATGATTTCAAGGTCGAATGCCCGACCGGCTCCGGGCAGCACATGACGCTCTTCGAAGTGGCGCAGGAGATCGTCCGTCGCCTGACCAGCACGTTCCTGCGCAATGCGGACGGCAAACGGCCGGTCTACGGAGGAACGGAAAAATTCCAGAACGATCCGCACTGGCGCGACCTGATCCTGTTTTACGAGTACTTCCACGGTGACAACGGCGCGGGCCTTGGCGCCAGTCACCAGACCGGCTGGACGGGTCTGGTCGCTCCGATGCTGGACCTGTTCGGGCGCGTCGACGCCAGGACCATGCTGGAAACCGATCGTGGGCGCGTGATGTCGCGGGTCATCAGGGAACAGGTGAGCGGAGAAGACCCCGGCGAGCAATGAGGAAAACAGAATGGCCGACGTACGCTATCCGACGCTGTACCAGATCAACACTCGCGTCTGGCTGACGGGGTTGTCGCGCGCGCTCGGCAGGCGCGCGACACTCGACGATATTCCGGATGCCGAACTGGATCGCCTCGCCGCGCTGGGCTTCGACTGGGTCTGGTTGCTGAGCGTCTGGCAGACCGGCCCGGCGGCCCAGGCCATCTCGCGCGCGCATGCCGGATGGCGCCGCGAATTCGCCGAGACGCTACCGG
>DATBCZ010000282.1:0-10340 GCA_036270175.1 Steroidobacteraceae bacterium
GCGCTCCGCTATTACAGCGAGCGTGCCATGACCTTCCGTTTCGTCTCGAATGTCGACGGCACGGACTTCGTGGAAGCGGTCCGTGATCTCGATGCAACCGAAACGCTGTTCATCATTTCCTCAAAGACGTTCACGACACTCGAGACGATGACCAACGCCAACGCGGCGCGAACGTGGTCTCTGAAGGGTCTGGGCGGTGACGTCAAAGCCGTAGCCAAACACTTCGTGGCCGTCTCCACCAACGCGGCCGAAGTCACCAAGTTCGGTATCGACACCGCCAACATGTTCGAATTCTGGGATTGGGTCGGCGGTCGTTACTCCATGGACTCCGCCATCGGCCTGTCCACCATGCTGGCCATCGGGTCGGACAACTTCGAAGCGCTGCTCGCCGGTTTCCACGAGATGGACGAGCACTTCCGTACCGCTCCCTTCGCCCAGAACCTGCCCGTCGTCATGGGACTGCTCGGCCTCTGGTACAACAACTTCTTCGGCGCACAGACGGTGGCCGTGCTGCCGTACGAACAGTACCTGAGCCGTTTTCCCGCTTACCTGCAACAGCTCACCATGGAGAGCAACGGCAAGCACGTGACGCTCGAGGGCGAGCCCGTCGCGACCGACACCGGCGCAATCTATTGGGGCGAGCCCGGCACCAACGGCCAGCACTCCTTCTACCAGTTGATCCACCAGGGGACGCGGCTCATTCCCTGCGATTTCATCGCCTTCGGCCAATCCCTCAACCACCTGGGTGACCAACACGACATGCTGCTGGCGAATGTCTTCGCACAGGGCGAGGCGCTCGCGTTCGGCAAGACCCCGGAGGAGGTCAAAGCCGAGGGCTCACCGGATTGGCTGGTCCCACATCGGACGTTCGAGGGTAACCGACCCTCCAACACCCTGTTGCTCGAGCGGCTCACGCCCACGACGCTCGGCAAGCTCGTCGCGCTCTACGAGCACAGTGTCTTTACGCAGGGCGCGATCTGGCACATCGACTCGTTCGACCAATGGGGTGTTGAGTTGGGCAAGGTGCTCGCCAAGCGGATCCTGCCGGAGTTGGGTGCATCGCGCAGTTCCTCGCTCGCTCATGACAGCTCCACTAACGCGTTAATCCGTCGCTACCGGCACTTGAAGGACCGCAGCTAGCGCGTGCTGCTCATCAGGGGCCCTCGGCGGCGGAAGATAAATGCGACGGTGTCTCTCATCGGGCTCGCTCAGCTGTTCGCTGTGAGTTCTTCGACGGGGCGGAAATCCTCGTCAAGCCCGAAGAGGCGTGGACCGAACACCTTCAGGCATTCGGGCCGGCGCATGATCGGCGCTGCGCTGTAGCCGATGACGCGAACGCGCTGGCCGTACGCGAGCATCTCCGCCGTTAGGGGTTCCGCGGATTCCGCATCCAGGATGGCAATCAGGTCTGGAACGATCGCGACGGTTTTTTCATGGTGGCGGGCGACGAGATACTCGTTCTGGATCTCGATGCGAAACTCCGGCTCGCGGCCGGTGCCGCTGCTGATGAGCACGCGACCCCAGTGCCAGCCATCGCGCGTCTCGTGCAACACATCGGTAATCCGGCCATTGAAGAGCTCGCGCGCGTAGCGTCCTTCCGACGGAGCATTGAGAAACTCGAGCACGCCTTTTACAGGGTCGAGTTGGGACTCGCGTGCGGACCGGATCCGTCGGCCGATTTCGAGTGTATGGGTCACCGTGTCGTGGACCGCGAGATGCTTTACTTGGCGGCCTGACATTGGATAAAAGCTGCCGAAGATCATAGATCCCAACGAGGCGCAGACCGAGCGAACGACGTCCTCGGCGATGCGATTTGTTTTGGTGTGGACGTGTACGACATTCCCCGAGTCGTCCATGAGCACACTCGGAGTGGCCGCACATCCATAGACACCAAACGTCGTCATCTCCAGGTGCGGAAACGCCCGACCCATTCCATCTCCGTCGACGACCGGAATGCCGGCCCTGGTGCCCAGCGCGAGCGGGAACATCGAATTGACGCCGCCGATCTCGGCACTGATCAGGGCGTCGATCTTGCGTCCGTAAAAGCTTTCGCTCGCCTCGAGAAGTCGCAGCAGGGTGTGCGTGCTCACGAGGTGCTCGATGATGACAGTGGGCGCGCCCACGCCGGCGATCGAGACGACAAAGGCGTCGTCAGCAAGCTCCGTAGCCTTCAATATCTTCGGGCCGCGACCCTCCGCAAGTTGATTTCGCAGGTAAAGCTCGCCGACGTACGGATCTCCACCTCCGCCGGATCCGAGCAACACCGCTCCTCGAGCCATGTCGCGTACGTCCAGATCGCTTGTAATCGTATACATCAGGGCGCTCCTACCCGCAGCTTGCCCACGGCACGGACCTTCACTTGAACCGCGGTCGTCCGCATGTGCGTCATGGGTAACTCGGTCAACTCCACGATCTCGATCGAATTCGACTCGGCGCCTGCGGCGAGTGCCGCCGACCGCGCTTCATTCTTCGCTTGTTCCAGCGCATGCTCCCGCCCTATCGCGAAATCAAACATCCGGTCGACGCGACCGCTCACCATCGAGATCGCGGCGCCGACCGCGTTCGCAACGTCGGCGTGTTTCGGCCTGTGGACTTCGGAAGTGCCTCGCAAGGATCGGCTCAAAAGGATATTGCCGCCGCCCACGAGGATGACGGGCACGGGGACGCTGCTGGTCTTCATTTGATCGATCGCATCCTCGATCTGGCCGTGGATGCGGTCGAGCGCGGCGGTGACGAGTCGGCCGTCGAGCGAAGCGACCCGGCGCGGATCGCCGACGGCCGCCTGGCCGGCGCGCACGGCAATGTCTGTCGTTGTCAGATCCGCACCGCCAAAAACCAGGCCGCGGCGGGTCAGCTCGAAACCGACGGAGTCGGGGCCGAGTACGATGTTATCGGCGCCGCCGCGCACATGAGTACCGCCACCGAGAGCGATCGAAAGAACGTCTGGCATCCGGAAATTCGTACGCACGCCCCCGATGAGATGCGCGGTTGCCGTTTCCCTGGGAAATCCTCGGACCAGAAAGCCCAGGTCGGTGGTTGTGCCGCCGATGTCCATGACAATCGCGTCCTGCAGACCGGTCAGGAAGGCCGCGCCCCGGATGCTATTCGTCGGGCCGGCGGAGCAGGTTACGATCGGAAACCGCGTTGCGTAATCCGTCGATACCAGGGTGCCGTCGTTCTGGCTGAAGTAGATCGGGGCGCGAACGCCCAACCGGCCGAGCGCGTCCTGGAGTGAGTTCACAACCTTGTGGGACAGCGCCCGCAGAGAGGCGTTGATCAGAGCCGCATTCTCCCGATCGATCAGGCCGAGGCCGCCCACTTCGCTCGATAGAGTGATATCGGCCTCCGGATGGACACTGCGGATGACTTCGGCGGCTCTCTGCTCGATGTCCGGCCGCACAGGTGCGAATCCGCATGTCAATGCAATGGCGCGGATATCCTTCGCCCGGATGTCCCGACCGGCATTCTCCAGTGCGGTTGTATCGAGCGGAGCGTACTCACGGCCGTCATAGAACGATCCACCGCCCACGAGATATCCGTGACGTCCAACGACTTGGACGAGGTCGTCTGGCCATCCCACCATCGGGGGAATGCCGTCGGTCTTTGGCAGGGCAACGCGCACAGCCGCCACCCGTGTCAGATCCCGCCTCTGCACGAAAGCATTGATGAACTGGGTCGTGCCGATCATCACGGTGGCCAGGCTTTGCGGCAACATGTCCGCCGCCTCGAGCACGGCGCGAACGGCCGCGATCAACCCTGCGCCAACGTCGGCGGTCGTGGGGCGTTTCGCTGCAGCGACCACTTCGTCACCGAGCATGATGACGGCGTCGGTGTTTGTTCCCCCGACGTCCACACCCAGTACGGGTGAGCCTGCACTCATGACTGACTCTCCGTTAATCGATTCAGTACGATCTCACCGCCGCGGATGACGAGCTTGAGATGCGTTTCGGGCTCGGCCAACACGCGCAGATCCTGGAAGGGGTCGCCGGCGACGCCGATAATATCGGCGAATGCGCCCGGCGCGATGGCGCCAATCTGGCCTGACATGTTGACCAACTCCGCATTGACACGTGTCGCCGAGCGAATGACGTCCGCAGCCGGTTGTACTCGGCCGCGCGTGATGAACTCATGAGCCTGGCGGTCACGCAGTGGTCCGAACAGATCCGTACCGAAGCCGAGCTTTACTCCCGCGTTGGCGCATAGCGCCAGCGACTCCGCATTCTGATCGGCAATCATGCTCAGCTTCTCCGCCGCACCAGGCGGTAGGCGTGTAGCGTCCTGTCGTAGAACATCCACGACGGCCAGCGTCGGTACGACGAAGGCGCCAGCTTCTGCGACGGCGTCGGCGCTTCTCCGATCCATCAGAGTACCGTGCTCTATCGAGCGGACACCATTGCGAATACAGCGCAAAACCGCTTCAGCCGTATGGGCGTGGGCCATGACATACGTACGTCGCGTTGCGGCTTCCTCCACCGCCGCCCGGATTTCCTCGTCGGCGAACTGATTCATCCACAAAGGGTCCGTAGGCGACAGGACGCCGCCGGATACGAACAGCTTGATTTGCGTTGCACCCTGTCGGAGTTGTTCGCGGACGGCCCTGCGCATCTGGTCGGGTCCGTCCACGACCGCGCTGAGTGCGCCACTATAGCCGCACGAGCAAACAGGCACGGCATCTGCCGGGCGCATGTCACCATGCCCGCCCGTTTGCGAGAGAGCTTTACCGGCCATCAGAAGCCGGGGTCCTCGGATCAAACCTTGTTCGCTGGCACGGACCAGCCCGATATCTGCGCCGCCGGCGTCACGCACTGTCGTGAACCCTCGTAGCAATGCCGATTCAAGGTGGCGACGCGCGTCCAACGCGCGCAGCGACGGGTGGGAACGGTCTATCGAGGCGACGTCGAAGCTGGCGCTGACCGGGTGGAAGTGCGCGTCGATGAGGCCAGGAAGAATCGTCAGCGACGATGCGTCGATTTCGCGGACGTCCTCGGCTGTCCCATGCTGTACAGTCAGCCCCGATACTTCCGCTACGCGATTGCCACGGACGGTGATGTTGAGCGGCTGCTCAGTGTGCAGCCGCTCACCGTCGAAGAGGCGGAGGGTCTTGATCCTGAGGGTTGTCATCTGCCCTCAGAATTTCACGTTCAGCTCGATCCCGTAGCTCGCCGGCTCTACGAGAAAGCCGATGCCCGCGACGCCGACTCCGAGTGAAGGCGAAACATACTGCGAGTATGCGCGAGTGTCCGTTATGTTCCGGCCCCAGAGGTAGGCACCCCAGTTGGGTCCTTCGATGCCGAGTCTGGCATTGAGATATTGCTTGGCATCCTGCACGTCCATATTGTCAACCTGCCAGTACTTGCGCCCGTATAGCTGACCGTCGATCCGGCCGTACCACTTCAAGTCCCCGACGAGTGGAGCGCGATACTCGGTGCCCAGCGCGCCGTTCCACGGCGTCAGGTTCGGAGTGTAGTTGCCCACGTATTGAGGCAAAGAGTCCAGTTGCGTGATCCTCGCGTCGCTGTAGCCGAAGTTGGCGAAAAACAGCCAGTTGGAAGTCGGATGCCACTGGGTCTCGAGCTCCGCCCCCTTGATACCGACCCGGTCGATGTTCTGGTCGATCTGGGAGGCGGTGGCCACGTTGACGTAGTAGTACTGGTAGTTGTGGTCGTTCTCGTAGAAGACGGCGCCATTGACGAGCAGTTGTCCATCGAGGAAGGTGGTCTTGAACCCGCCCTCGAAGTTACGCACGTACTCGCTCTTGTAGGTCGGCGAGATCGGGCTGGCGTTGAAGCCGCCCGGGCGATAGCCGCTGCTGGCGGTCAGGTAGAACGTCTGGTCGCGCGAGGGCTTGTAGGTCAGCGTCAGCTTCGGTTGCGATGCTACGAAGGTGGCGTTGTAAAAGTTTGCGCCGATCAGGTCGCGCTGCTCGCGAACGTCGCGGTCGTACCGGAGCCCGGCGGTCAAGGTCAACGTGGGCAGGAAATCGTAATCCGCCTGTCCGAAGAATCCCGTTGAGCGATAGTGGTTGCGGACATTCTGGTCGACGATCACCAAGGCAGGATTGTCGATTTGACTCGGGCTGCCGTCCAGATCGATGAAGGCGCGGGTCTGCAGCGATTTGTTGGAATACTGGTAGGACAGTCCACCGACCCAGCGTAGCGGGCCGCTGGACTTGGACGTGAGGCGCAGTTCCTCGGAATAGATCGCATCGGCCAGGTCCTGGCCCTGGCCGACCTGGAAGCCCAGGTTGAGAAACCCTGCCGGGTACTGCACGGGGTTGCTGAAGTCAAGGTCGGCCCGGTCGACCTCGGTGATGCGGTTGTAGCCGTTGATCCAGGTGAGCTTGGCGAAGCCGAGGTCGCCGTCGACCTTGACCACCGCATCGGTGGACTCACCATTAGCGTTCGGATAGAAGCTGTACGTCGGATCGACGAACGTGTTGGCGTTGGCCGGTCGAATCCAACTGTATTCATTGCTCGCACCGCTGAAGCGGCCGAAACTGCCGCGCACGTCGATCGTCCAGTCGTCGCTGGCGATGAACGTCAACCGGCCCCGGGTCGTATAGTCGTAGTGCACGAAGTCGGACTTGTCGTGCAGGTACGTGTTCTCGATCCGGCCACCATCATGGAGGTAGTCGGCGGAGAGGCGGAACAGCACGCGGTCGTCGACGAGCGGACCGGAGATGCCCGCTGTCGTATTGACCGAGTCTCCATTGCCTATGGTTGCATCGGCGTAACCGGAGAGGTGATCGGTCGGACTGCGGGTATTGATGATCACCGCACCGCCTATGGCGTCGCGGCCGTACAGGGTGCCCTGGGGACCCTTCAAGACCTCGATCTGGTCGATATCGAAGAGGCGCATGTTGAACTGCTTCTGGTCGACTTGCGGCACGCCGTCCACGATGACGGCGATCGGCGGATCGGCGTTGGTGACCTGGGCCAGGCCGCGCACCACCACGAAGCTGTTGCGGTAGGTATCGGCTCGATCGAACGTCATGTTGGGAACATACCCGACGAAGTCGGAGGTGTCGTGGATGCCCGAGTCCGCGATACTCTGGGCGCTAAAGACGTCAACCTGGATCGGGACGTCCTGCAGACGCTCGTTGCGCTTCTGGGCCGTCACCACCACTTCCTCGAGTTGATCGTCGGCCAGGGCCGATTGCGATACCACGATGGCCACCCCCATGGCCACAGTGAGCTGGATCGATGTTTTCATGTTATGTCCCAAGCTGTCGCGCGTGCCTGCCGCGCCCCACCGATTGAAAGCGGCGCCACCGAGGGGAGGCAAGGGGCGCTGCGGGGGATGCAGGTGTTCAACCCGGGGGGTGCGACGCGTGCGTAGCATGCGGCGACGCATGCGGCGGTCAATCCGAAAGCTGTGCCAGCCGCTCGAGCGCCTCGGTCCTGCTGTGCACGCCGAGCTTGGAGAAGATCCCCTTCAAGTGATGCTTGACCGTCTCCGGGGAGAGCCCGAGGCTCTTGGCGACGGCTTTGGTGGTGGCATGCGCCGAAAGCGCGGATAGCACGTCACGCTCGCGCTCGGACAACACGCTCCACCCATCGAGAGTGCTCGGCACGGCTGTGTCTAAAGCGCGCAGCACGTACCTGATGTGCTCGACTTCCTCCGCCGAAGTCTGCTCGGCAACGATGTTCACGAGAGGCACGGTTGCTTTGGCCCAGATGTCGATGTATGGACGCACAATTCGCATGCGGCCGGTGCTCTTGAGCGCCGCGGACAGGTGCTGGCGCGAGTTGGTCGCCTCTCCTGCAGCATCCTCGGCGCGCGCCAGTAGGATTAGACCGGTTGCCTGGGAGAGCTGATTTCCGCTGGCCCGTGCGCGCTCCACCAGTTGCATGGCCAACTTCCTGGCGTGCGGTTGCCCGGCGGCCAGTGTTAGTGCCGGAACCACGGCCCGCCCCAGGCAGCCCGCGAAAAACCAGGAGGCTTCCGCGCGATCGAGCTCGTTTTCGAGGGCATTCACCAGTGTTTCGAGCTTGGATAGATCGGGCTGTCCCCTGCGGATGCCGAGCTCCAGCTGCAGCGCCATGATGATGAGACCGAGGCGCCGTGCGTCGCGCCGACGGGCCTGGCTTTCTTCGTGCAAGAGGACGTGGTCGGCCTCGGCGGGCCTCCCGAGCGCTTCGAGGCACAATGCCCGGATGCGACAGGTGAGCGCCCAGGTTTCCGGTAGCGTCCGATCGGGGTCGACGAAGACACCGTCGATGATAGCGAACGACTGCTCGATCTCGTTGCGCTCGTAATAGATCGTCGCGACCAGGACCTTGCTGAGCTGTGCGAGCAGGGGCTCCGGCTCGGCAAACCGGTCGATGCGTTTCAACTGCGGCCGGGCCAGAAAGCCCAGGGCGGCATCGAGGTCGCCTTCCAGGAAGGCGAGCAAGCCCCGTTGCGGATTCACGGAAGGAAGATGGGGTGCGAAGTGATTGCGCTCACACAATGCGATGTAGTCCTGCAGCGCGCGCCTGGACTCTGCCGTGCTCGCATGCCTGGAGAACAGCAGCACCTCGATAGCCAGGACCAGGCCGAGATAGGCTTCGTTGTGCGCGAAGTGCAGGTGCGCGAGACGCTCGACCGCTGCGCATCGCTCGAGCAAGTCTGGTCCCGCCCCGTCGTTGAGGTCGGCAAGGAGTTCCGAGAAGACGGTACTGTAGGTTGCCGCGAACTCCCGCCACGCGGTCCCGGGGTCGGGACCCACTTTATTCGCCGCACCCAGGAGCTGTAACAGTCGCGCGAGTAGCTTGCTCGTCAGGTGGGCGTGTCCATCGACCAACGCGAGCAAAAAATCCGTGAATTGCAGCCGCAACGACCCTTCCCGCGCAGCCTGCGGAAGCGTCTCGGCCAGCGTATGAACTTGCCGCGGCCCTATCGTGAAAATCAACTCCTCGCCGCCGGCCCGATCAAACTCCTCCAGCGCGAGGGGCAGGTCGTCAGCCTCCAGGGCGTGTTGTACTGCTTCGAGGATCTGTCCGGCCGCGGCTAGCGTACGGGCCGCCTGCCGATGCAACGCGCGCTCATGCTCCTGGCCGGCGCGGGCGAGCTCGCCGCGCATGTATTGCCTGAGGAGGGGATGTAAACGGATAGTGAAGTCGCGGTCACTGGTTACGCTGACGATCGGAGCGAGCCGCAACACCCCTGACAGCAACGCGTAGCCGTCATCCCGCTGCATCAGTGCGTTTGCCAACCCAGGCGTGATCGCCGACAGGATGGAGGTAACGCGCAGGAGCTCCCGTTGATCGTTCGAGAGCACCTCGAGCACTTTGTGCGCGAGATATTCAAAAAGTCCCAGTCCCTCGTACGCGAGCCGCTCGAGCATTTCGGCGATCGATGCCGTGTCTTGTGCGCGCAAACGGGTCAACTGCGCCGCGACGGGCCACCCTTCGGTGAGCGCTGACACCTGTGCGACCTGCCCGGGGGTGAAGCGCTCGGGAAGCAACTCAGCCAACTCGGGGCGGGTGAGCCGCAGATCGTTGGCCTCGATCGAGACGGCGAGACCCTGGAGCTCGAGCTCGAGAAACCAGGCATTGGGGAGCCGGCGCGAGGCGAGCAGAACTCGGGCTCGCGGTGGCAGCGAGCCCAGCAGCCGCTCGATCAGCGGCTCCGTGTCGGTCGCAATGACGTGCTCCAGCCCGTCGATACAAAGACAAACGTTTGCTCCAAGCTCTGCGGCCCTGCGCCCGAAGTCCGAGGTGTCGAAGTCAGGGTCCGTCGTGTTGGCGCCCGCGGCGCTCCCCGCCGCGTACAGACTGTTCAGAAAATGGCTCGGGTCCACATCGTGCCGGTTGCACTCGAGCCAGATCGTCGGGTGGCCTTGCGCCGCGATGTGACGGTAGGCCTGGGCGAGGAGGGTGGTCTTCCCAAATCCCGCGGGCCCCACGATCAAAGTGCAATGGGCCGCGCCGAGCGCATTTTCGGCGGTCACGCGCCGTAGCAACCGGCCGCGGACCAGCTCGTGCGGCGTGAGCACTGCCGGACGGAATCGGCCACCAGGCTCCGGGGACTGTTTCATGGCAGTAGTGTACAAGCCGCTGAGCGGGGGAGGGCCCGGGAGAAAACGGGGGATGCGGGCACTCGCCGCAAACGGGGTCCTCAGCGGCGGGCTGCAGAGAATTTCGTGACCTGCGCGGCCAGTAGTCCGGGCAGGCGGCCCAGGACGGTCTCGCGGAATTCACCCATCAGGCAGATCTGAAGCCAGTTTCGCCGTCGGAGATACTCGCTCTGATGAGCGATGTGGAAGCAGACCTACCGGCACTTATCCCACCGCCGGGGTCCCTCCACCCAACACCGTCAAAAACCGCGCCCGCTCAATATTCCCACCACTGAGCACA
>DATBCZ010000283.1:0-4526 GCA_036270175.1 Steroidobacteraceae bacterium
GCCGTCGCCTTGCGAGAATACGACCGCAAGGTAATGGACATCCTCAACGTCGACGACTTCGCGCAGCACGAACTCGGCACGCAGGCCGAGCCGGTTCCGCAGCAGGTGCCGGAGCAACCTGCCGTGCGACCGAGCGTGCACGTGGCCTGATCGAAAACCGTCGCAAAAAGCGGAACATTTGTTCGTTTCGGGCACTGCGACTAAGCTTCGGGCGCGGCGTATGAAGGCCGCTTCTTTCATAGTACGGAGAGTGTCGTCATGCGAATGTTAGCAATCGCCGCCGCGCTGGCCCTGGCAGCCTCGGTTACCGCGGTCCAGTCCCAGGAGCGCACGCCGTCGCCGCACGGAGCCAAGGTCTACTTCGAGAATCTCAAGGACGGCGCGAAAGTCACCAACCCCGTGACGGTGAAGTTCGGCATCAAGGGAATGACCCTGGCGCCCGCCGGTACGAAGATGGAAAACTCGGGGCACCACCACCTGCTGATCGATACCGACCTGCCGGCGGACATGAGCAAGCCGCTGCCCGTCGTGGAGAACAAGATCGTGCATTTCGGCAAGGCCCAGACGGAGACCACCCTGACCCTGACGCCCGGCAAGCACACGCTGCAGTTGCTGCTCGCCGATTCGAACCATATCCCGCACGATCCGCCGGTGATGTCCAAGAAGATCACCATCACCGTTACGCAGTAGACCGCCCGCAAATGCCGGTCGCGGGACTCGCCCAGGGGGTGAGTCCCGCTGCACCGCGTATCTGTGATCCGCGCGGCACCACGAGCGTGGTAGCGTCTCCTGATCTCATCGGGAGTCCCCTTAATCTCCATGATCCGCGCCGTTTTGCATGTCGATATGGATGCCTTCTACGCATCCGTCGAAATGCGCGACGATCCCACGCTTGCGGGGAAGCCGCTCATCGTCGGCGGAACCGCGGGCCGCGGAGTCGTAGCGGCCGCCAGCTACGAAGTTCGCAAGTTTGGCGTGCACTCCGCCATGCCAATGAGCACGGCTTTGCGCCTGTGCCCTCAGGCAATCTGCGTCCGACCCCGCATGGAGCGTTACAAGGAAGTCTCCGACCAGGTATTTGGGGTTTTTCACGAAATCACCCCGCTCGTTCAGGGACTTTCCCTCGACGAGGCGTTCCTGGACGTCACCCAGAGCCTGGACCTCTTTGGTGACTCGGTATCCATCGCCCGGCGCATCAAGGCCCGCATCCGCGAGATCACCGGACTCACGGCTTCGGTAGGCGTGGCGACGAACAAGCTGGTGGCCAAGATCGCCTCGGATCTGGCCAAGCCCGACGGACTCACGATTGTCCCCGCAGAGCGCATCCAGGAGACATTCGACCCCCTATCCGTCCGGCGCCTGCCTGGCCTGGGCCGTAAGATCGGGGCGAAGGTCGAGGCGGCTGGCATCCATACTTTGGGGGAGCTGCGTATTGCACCCGATGCGGTGCTCCGCCCGTTGTTCGGGCGATACACCCAACGCGTTCGGGAACGAGCGGCGGGGATCGACGACCGTCCCGTCGTTCCGGATCGCGACGAGAAATCTCTCAGCGCAGAGGACACCTTCGAACGCGATATCGGCGATCCGCGCGTTCTGCAGGCCGAATTAACGCGTCTCGCAGGGCTGGCGTGCGAGCGCCTGAGACGCAAGCAGCTGATGGCCGGTTGCATAGGGGTGAAGATCAGGCGCGGTGATTTCGTTACATTTACCCGCCAACGCGCCGTCGCACCGCCGACACACGATGGGCGTACCATCGCCAACGTGGCGCGCGAGTTGCTCGCCCGCTGGCTCACGGAAGCGAGCGGTGCGAAACTTCGGCTCCTGGGGGTGGTCTTGAGTGACCTGAGCCCGGCATCACAGCTCGGCCTTTTCGAAGACACGCCCCCGCATACAACGCGCCTCGACGCAGCGTTGGATGAGGCCCGCGCGCGCTTTGGCAGCGGTGCCCTGCGGCGTGGCAACACGATCAAGTAGCAGCGATTCATGTACCTTTCGTTTTTCGGTCTCAACGAAAAGCCTTTCGCGATCACTCCGGATCCGCGCTATCTCTATTTGAGCGAGCGTCACGCCGAGGCTCTCGCTCACCTGCTGTACGGCATCACCGAGGCCGGTGGTTTCGTGCAGCTCACGGGCGAAGTGGGCACGGGAAAGACGACCATCGTGCGCTCGCTGCTGGCGCAGACGCCGAAAAATGCTGAGATTGCCCTCATCCTCAATCCCCGGATGACAGCACCCGAATTCCTTCTGACGATCTGCGAGGAAATCGGTATCGGGGTACCTGACTCGTCGACGGAGAGCCTGAAGGATCTCGTCGACGTTCTCAGTCACTATCTCCTGCGGGCGCACGGCGCGGGCCGCCGCGTGGTGCTCGTCGTGGACGAGGCACAGAATCTCGCGCCCTCAGTGCTCGAGCAGGTGCGCCTGCTCACCAATCTCGAAACCAACACCCAGAAGCTGTTGCAGATCATCCTGATCGGCCAACCGGAGCTGCGCGAGCTGCTCGGGCGGAATGAGCTGCGCCAGCTCGCGCAGCGCATCACCGGCCGTTATCACCTGCACCCGCTGTCACGAGATGAGACGGCGGCGTATGTCCGCCACCGCCTGCGCGTTGCCGGCGCAACCAACGACATTTTCAGCGGAGCCGCGTTGAGCGAGATTTATCGCCTCTCCGTCGGCGTACCCAGAGTCATCAACGTCATCTGCGATCGCGCCCTGCTCGGCGCCTACTCCATGGATAGCCATAGAGTCACTGCAACTCTCGTACGCCACGCGGCGTCCGAGGTGTTTGGTAAGCGGATCGTACCGAATTGGCTACCCTGGGCCGCCGCGGGAAGCACGGCGGTGGTTTTGTTGTGCGCGACGGTTGCGCTGTGGAATGCGCGGCTGTGGGGCTCGCAGCCACGCCGGGATGCCGGCCAAGCGACCGCGGTCACGGCCGTTGCAGCTGCTCATCCAACATCCACGCCGCTGGCGACGGACGACAAACTCACACCCGTCTCCACGAGCATGAGCGCACCGCCCGTGGCGGCCGCTGTCGGAACCATCTCGCGAGGAGCCTCATTGGCAGCTCTGTTGGTCAAACATGGCGACGAGACCGATACCGACAGCGCGTTTGCCAAACTCTTCGGCCTGTGGGGGATCAAGTACACGCCCGCCAGCACGGACCCGTGCACCCAGGCCTCGCAACAGGGGTTGGACTGCCTCACCCAGCGCGGCTCGCTGGCACAGCTGCACCTGTACAACCGGCCCGCGATACTGTTGGTTAACGACGATGACGGCGCCTCGCACCAGGTCGTACTGACGCATTTAGATGACGAGCACGCGCGGATCGAGCTCGGCGGGACGACTCATGACGTCGGCATCGGCGAGCTGTCGCGCTACTGGTTCGGCGATTTTGTGATGTTGTGGCGCCCTGGAACCAGCCAGGTGAAGTCGCTCTCACCCGGAATGCGTGGCGCTGATGTACGCTGGCTCCGGGAGAGTCTGCAGCATGTGCGGGGCGAGCACAGCGACGGTCCGGTGAGCGACGTATTCGACACCGAGCTGGGAAGCCTCGTGCGGGAATTCCAACGCCAACACCGGCTTACGGTCGACGGCATCGCGGGAGTCCAGACACAGATAGCGCTCGCGAGCGCCGTCGCTGGATCCGATGCGCCGTTGCTGTACGTGGCCGACACTCACGGCGGGTGACCGATGTCGTTCATTCTGGATGCCCTGAAAAAGTCCGAAACCGACCGCCAACGGCAAAACGGCCCCGCGCTCTTCGAAGTCAGGGTCGCGCCACCGCGGAGTGGCTTGCCGTTGTGGGCGATGGGGCTGGCAGGACTCCTGGCGGTAAATCTGTTGATCGTGGGGTGGGTGCTGCTGCGGCGGCCCGCCGCGGCTGAGGCCGCCACTGGCGCGCCGCCGGCTGCAGGGCAGACTGCGGGTGGCGGGTCGGGCGGTTCGTTCCCTGGCGGGGGCCCCGGACAGGGCGCGTCGGCGTACCCAGGCGGCGCCCCAGGAGGGGGCGCGTCGGCGTACTCGGGGCAGGCGCCAGCACGTTATGCAGGGGCAGGCCAGTCGACAGGCAACCAGCCGTCTGCAGGAGGGGGTCCGGGGTCTTATCCGGGCACCTCACCCGGGTCGGGTCAGCCATATTCAGGCGGGGGGTCTAGCCAGACCTATCCTGGCGCGGGTCCCGGATCGGCCCAGTCATATCCAGGCGGGGGCGCAGGGTCGAGCCAGGCTTATGGCGCGCCCTCCGGCCCGTCCCAGGTATACCAAGGTCAGGGCGCGGCTCCGGGCGGCTTCGGCGCGCCAGCCGGCCCACAAGGCGCCCAGCAGGGCCAGGGTATGGCTCAGGGGCCGGGGACGGTCCACCAGGTGGCGGGGACGCCTCCTACATCGCCTGTGGCACAGACGGCCGGGATGACCCAGCCGCCACCTGCGTACCCTGGCAATGGCGCAGGTGGCCAGGCGGACGGCTCCACGGGGCAATTGAACCCTGACGACTACGCACCAGCCACCGATGCACCCCCGCCGGC
>DATBCZ010000284.1:0-5116 GCA_036270175.1 Steroidobacteraceae bacterium
GGCACACGCTGGTGATCCCCAAGGAGCCAGCGGAGACGATGGACCGGCTTTCGGACGAATCCGCCGCGGCCCTCGGCCGTGTACTACCCCGCCTCTGCCGGGCCGTGATCGCGGTCACCGGCGTCAAGCAGTACAACGTGCTCGAGAACAACGGCACGGCGGCCCATCAGGCGATTGCGCACGTGCATTTCCACATCATTCCGAAGCCGAATGCCATCGAGGGACTCGGTGTGGGCTGGCCACAGCAGGCGTTCGACCACAAAGCTGGGGGGGAGCTGGCCGCGAAGCTGCGCGCGGCCGTGGGTTGATCGCACCATGACTTGACAGTCGGTAAGTATACACTTACTGTAAGCCGTGACTGACGTTCTGGTGTGAGACCGTATTCCAACCCATACGAGAGGGATCGATCATGAGTGACATCGTCATCCACGGCGTGCCTGGCAGCCCATATCTGCGCAGCGCCCTGCTGGGCTTCGAGGAAAGAGGGATCCCGTACCGGCTCGCGGCAATGCCGTTCGGAGCACAGCACGGCGAGGAGCATTTGAAGCGCCAACCTTTCGGCCGTATCCCGGTTATGGAACATGGCGAGTTTTGCCTCTATGAGACCCAGGCGATTCTTCGCTACGCCGACACCTTGGGCGCGGGGCCTTCGCTGATACCGCGGGATTCACGGGCGGCGGCCCGCATGAATCAGATCGTGGGCATCGTCGACTGGTACGTGTTTCCGGCCATATCGGTCGGCATCACCGCCGAGCGTTTCATGTCGCAAGCCTTCTGGGGCCGTCCCACCGACGAGAGCAACATCGCGAACGCCATGCCCGCCGCGCGCACTTGTATCGGAGAAATCGGGCGCTTGAAAGGTGCGTCGGAATTCCTCACGGGTGGCAGCGTATCCATCGCGGATCTTATGTTGGTGCCTCATCTGGAGTATTTTCGAGCGACTCCAGAAGGAACTGAGCTTTTGAAAGGGACCCCGCTCGATGGCTGGCTGACACGCATGACGATGCGTGCGAGCATGCAGGCTACCCAGGCGGAGCGACTCAAACAGACCGCATGATGATCCAACGGACGATATGACCAAAGGCAGCGACTCCGCCGCTACCGCCCTCGCCGCGCTTGCCGACCCAACGCGCCGGCAATTGTTCGAGCGCCTGAGAGCGGGGCCGCGTGCCGTGGGCGAGCTGGCGCGCGGTGTTACGGTTTCGCGGCCGGCGGTGTCACAACATCTTGCGGTCCTGAAGGCCGCGGGACTCGTCAGAGATACGGCGACCGGGACTCGGCGGGTGTATGAGATCGACCCGAAGGGACTCGGCGCCATCCGCGCGTGGCTCGATGACATGTGGGGGGGAGCCCTGGAGAGCTTCGGAGACGAGTTCGAGACAGAAGACCCCAATAAAAAGGACAGCGAATGAGTAGCCTCCCCTCCCTTGGAATCCGTCCGGCGCCCGTAAAGAAAAGTGTCGTCGTCAAGGCGGACGTGGAGCGGTCGTTCAGCGCGTTTACGAGCCGCATCGGAAAGTGGTGGCCACGCACACACTCCATCGGCTCGACATCACAGGCGGATGTCATAATCGAGCCGCGTGTCGGTGGACGCTGGTACGAGCGCGGCGGCGACGGGTCCGAGTGTGAGTGGGGCAAGGTGCTCGCCTGGGACCCACCCGGCAGGCTCATTCTAGCCTGGCAGCTGGATAGCGACTGGAAATACAACCCCGCGCTCGTGTTAGAGGTAGAGGTTACATTCACGGCACTCGAGACGGGCGTGACGCGCGTGGACCTCGAGCATCGGAACCTCGAGAGATACGGCGACCGCGCCGCGGAAGTTCGCGAGAAAGTCGGCTCCGACCGGGGCTGGCTGGGCATTCTCAAGTCGTTCGTGGCGGATACGGAGGCCGCCTTCCCGCCCAAGGCCTGAGCGCGGCTTTCCGGGTACGCTTCTTGCAATCTGTACGACCGTTCTAGTTAACCCGTGTTAATAGATCGTGTCTTTGAATCAAGAGCTTGCAAAATCGCCAACGGGCATTCAAGGCCTGGATGAAATTACCAACGGCGGCCTGCCCAAGGGCCGCCCAACCCTGATCTGCGGGGGCGCCGGCTCGGGCAAAACGCTGCTGGCCGCGAGCTTCCTGTTGAATGGGATCGTTCAGTACGACGAACCAGGCGTACTCATGACCTTCGAGGAGACGAGTGAGGAGCTGGGCAGCGACCTGGCTTCCCTCGGCTACGACCTCGAGAAGCTCGTCGCCTCGGGCCGGCTCGTGGTCGACTACGTGAGAGTCGAGCGGAGCGAAATCGAGGAAACCGGCGAGTACGACCTCGAGGGACTGTTCGTCCGCCTCGAGTACGCCATCAACTCGATCGGCGCCAAGCGCATTGTGTTGGACACCATCGAATCTTTATTCGCCGGACTGTCCAATCCCGGAATTTTGCGCGCTGAGTTGCGACGACTGTTCCGCTGGCTGAAAGACAAAGGTCTTACAGCTGTCCTCACGGGTGAGCGCGGTGACGCCGGTCTCACGCGCCAGGGTTTGGAGGAATATGTATCGGACGCAGTGATTCTGCTGGATCACCGGGTGCAGGAGCAGGTGTCGACCCGCCGTCTGCGAATCGTGAAGTATCGCGGCTCGCATCACGGAACCAACGAGTACCCCTTCCTGATCGACCGCGAAGGACTGAGCGTGCTGCCGGTTACTTCTCTCGGTCTGACTCATCCGGCGATCAATGAGCGTGTGTCCACCGGCGTCGAGCGACTGGATGATATGTTGAGTGGCCGCGGCTACTACCGTGGCAGCACCGTATTGCTGTCCGGAACCGCGGGCACCGGCAAGACGAGCCTCGCAGCCCACTTCGTGGATGCGGCCTGCCAGCGTGGCGAGCGCTGCCTGTATTTCCTGTTCGAGGAGTCCCCGCAACAGCTGATGCGCAACATGCGCTCCATCGGCATCAACCTGCAGCAGTGGGTGGATCGTGGCATCCTGAAATTCCATGCGGACCGCCCTTCGCGCTTCGGCCTCGAGACGCATCTGGCCGCCATGCAGCGTGCCGTGCGCGACTTCCAACCGCTCGTGACCGTCGCCGACCCGGTGACCAACCTTCTAACCGTGGGCACTCACAGCGACGTGCGCTCGATGCTCACACGGGTCATTGACTATCTCAAATCGCAGAGCATCACCGGTCTGTTCACGAGCCTCACCCCCGGCAGCAAGGAGCTCGAGGAGACGGATGCGGGGATCTCCTCTCTCATGGACACCTGGATCGTACTCATGATCAACGAGGAAAATCGCAGGCGGCGCCGCTGGCTGTCGGTATTGAAGTCCCGCGGCATGGCGCACTCAAACAGTGTTCGTGAGTACCTGCTCACGGATCATGGACTTCAGGTACTCGATGGAGACTCCTCCGGCCAGGGCCGGATGGCTGCGGTGTAGGAACAACGTGGAAACACATACTTCAGCGGAACCCGCGGTGTCAGACACCGAGACATTTTTACTACGGCTGTATGTAGCGGGGCAGACGCCCAAATGTATGCGTGCATTCGCCAATCTCAAACGCATCTGCGAGGAGTACCTCGCGGGGCGCTATCACATCGAGATGGTCGACCTGCTGCAGAACCCGCAACTCGCCCGCGGCGACCAGATCCTCGCCGTGCCGACGCTGGTGCGCCGCCTGCCCGAGCCCATCAAGAAGATCATCGGTGATCTGTCGAACACCGAGCGGGTGCTGGTCGGACTCGACCTGCGTCCCGCCCGACGGCCCACCGCGTGACAACACCCGAGGAAACAACGGACGATGTCCCGACATTGGCCGGGGCTCCGGAAATTAGTGCCGAGAAGTACATCCTCAGGCTCTATATCACGGGGATGACTACCCGCTCGGCACGGGCCATCGAGAATCTGAAAGCTTTCTGCGGGAAGCACCTGGCGGGGCACTACGAACTGCAGGTCATCGACGTCTACCAACAGCCCGAGTTGGCGCGGACCGAGCAGATCGTGGCGGTGCCGACGCTGATCAAGAAACTGCCGTTGCCCTTGCGGCGGCTCATCGGGGACATGTCCGACGAGGAGCGTGTCCTCGTCGGACTCGACATTCTTCCACACCAGTGAAGATGGAGGCTAATACGGCCGTGGTGGACGATTCGAATGCTCAGCAGCGGATTGCGGAGCTCACCGCGCGACTGGAGGAAGCGGAAGAAACCCTGCGCGCTGTCAGCGCGGGCGAAATCGACGCGTTTATCGTACAGGGACCGCGAGGCGAGCAGGTTTACAGCCTCCGCAGCGCCGAACAGCCCTACCGTACTCTCGTCGAAGAGATGCAGGAAGGAGCGGCCATTCTCACGCCCGCCGGCGACATCGTGTATTGCAACCGCCAGTTCGCGACGCTCCTGAGAATGCCCTTGGAGGAAGTGATCGGCACGGCGCTCGACCGCTTTCTCGGCGGCAGCGACCGGATGGCGTTTGCGATGCTCAGGCGGGCAGGCTCCGGCAAATGCCGGGCGCGCCTCACGGCCGTGGACGGCCACGTGATCGATGTTTATCTGTCGCTCTCGGCCTCGAAGGCGGACGACGACACCGAACGCCTGAACCTCATCGTCACGGACTTGAGCGCGCTGCTCCACGCACAAAGCGGTCGCGACCGGGCGGAGCAGGAGAGCCAGGCCAAAGATGAGTTCATGGCGATGTTGGCGCACGAACTGCGCAACCCGCTCAGTGCGATCAGCGCCGCGGTCCAGGTTCTCGAAGCCACCGACGGCCGCGACGCCCCTGCCCTGCGGGCACGCTCCATCATCGCACGACAGGTGCACCACCTCGCGAGGCTGGTCGACGACCTGCTCGACGTCGGCCGCGTCGTGACGGGGAAAATCGCCCTCGAACGGCGCCCCATCGATTTTGCGGACCTGGTGCACCGGGCGGTGGCCGTGTGCGGCGAACGGCAGAACGGTCAGCGGGTGGAGATCAGTACCCAACCCGTATGGATCGAGGGCGATCTGGTTCGAATGGAGCAGATCGTGAACAACATCGTCGGAAACGCGGTGAAGTACACGCCGCCCGGCGGCTTGATACGGGTACGTGTGACCCTCGATGGCGGAGATGCCCTGCTGCGAGTCGACGATAACGGCTATGGC
>DATBCZ010000285.1:0-4951 GCA_036270175.1 Steroidobacteraceae bacterium
TCTCCACGACCTCTCGGCGTCGATGGAAGCCTCGCCAGGCGTGCACGAGGTTCCATTGTCCATCGGCGAACTCGTTGTATTGAACAACTATTTCTGGCTGCATGGCCGTGCGCCGTTCCAGAAGAACTCGGAGCTTCGGCGTGAGCTCATGCGTCAGCGCGGAACGTTCTTCGCGGCCAGCTGATGGCCGTCTCGGCCGCGATGTTCTCGATAGTGAGCGTCCCGATCAGGCGGAATATCCGCGCGAATTCGGGCGAGCCTAACCAGGTCGGCTGTTGAAGGCAGACCGGCAGTACTGTCGCGGTGGAACGTCTTCTCAAGTTGACCCAAAGCGGACCTGACGCGTCGGTTTAGTCCGTAGGGCGAGTTGCGTGATTAGCCTGTCGGTCCACCAGCTCAATAGCCACATTGGGGTGTCAGTCCGGCCGCCAATCAGCCGTTATAGCCTTGACCAGAAAACGCGCCGGGGTTGGGTTCTTAGGTCGATATGCGATGAGCAGCGGGATGGGATACGGCTCCTCAACCAGGGGCCGGACGATGACCGCCGATGGTATTAGACGACCGGCATATTCAGGCATAATGGAGAAGCCGTGGGTGGTCAGAATGAGTGCAATGCCCGACGCTATACTGTCCGCCGAATGGCTCGGCATCAGGGTAACTCCCTGCTGCTGACACCATGCATCCACAGCGCCCCGTACGGCAGGCGCAGCCCTCTGGCTTATGGCGATGTAGGTCTGCTCCCGCAGATCCCCGAGGGAGACGGCGTCGTTTCTTGCCAAAACATGGCAGCCGGGAAGCAGAACGACGATGCGGTGCGATCCTACCTGCTCGAAGTGAAGATCCGTTGCGTCTTGGACCTGCCGCATAAGTGCCATGTCGAGCTCGCCAGCGCGCAATTGCTCGACAAGGCGCGATGAAGAGGCGCTGACGATCCGCACCTCGACATCCGGTGCATGTGCTTGAGCGAGCTCGGTCACTCGCGGAAGAACTTCGGGCTCAAGTCCCGGGAGGCTACCGACCCGCAAGACCGTCCTCACGCCGCGCGTGTCGTTCACAGCCTCATCGATGCGTGCGAGGATTTCACGAGAGTGCTCAAGGAAACGCATGCCGGACTGCGTGAGCACGATACCCCGCGAGCGTCTCTCAAGGAGTTGAACCCCGACCTCATTTTCAAGATCGCGGAGTTGGCGGCTGAGTGAGGGCTGAGCAGTGTGTAACCGCGTCCGGGCCGCTTCGCTGAGGCTACCTTCCTCCGCAACGGCCACAAAATAGCGCAGGTGCCGGAGCTCCAATTTCCCATGCCTGTTAGGCATACCTGGTAGAGTTACCACGTCTTGGCGGGACCGGCAAGCGGCACTTAGGTCAGGTCCATCTCAGAGGATGTACCATGATCACGAAAGAACAGTTGATTGGCGCTTGGACGCTAGAAAGTTACACCGCACAAGATGTCGAGTCCGGAGACGTCAGCTACCCGATGGGACGAAATCCCGAAGGTCTGATCCTGTATACGGCCGACGGGTACATGTCTGCTCAACTCGGCTCTCGAGAGCGTGACCGGTTCGAGAGCGGCGACATCTATGGAGGCTCGGCCAACGAGTACTGGAAGGCCGGTATCAGCTACATCGCCTATAGTGGCCCCTTTCACTTCGACGAGAAGAAGGGGCGGCTCGAACATGAGATGTTCGTGAGCTTCTTTCCGAACTGGAAGGGGCAGCGGCAGGTCCGCCTCGTCGAGATCGAAAAGGACCGGCTGCATTTGGCGCCGGACCACCCCATGCCTGTCAATGGACGGCTCAAGACGGCGAGCCTGATTTGGAAGCGAGCCACCCCGCAACGTTGAACTCGAAGAAGGCACATAATGTCGCGTCAAGTATATTCAAAGATTGGCATCGTTGGCACCGGCGTCATCGGTGCCAGCTGGGCCGCCTATTATCTGTCCCGCGGCTACGACGTCTCGGCGACCGATCCGGCGCCTGAGGCCGAGAACAAGCTCCGCGCCTTGGTAGAGAGCGTCTGGGAACCGCTCAGCCGTATGGGTCTCACAAAGGGCGCCTCGCTTGATCGGCTAAGCTTCGACAGCAACCTCGGCAAAGCGCTCGCGGGCGTTGACTTCGTGCAGGAGAATGGGCCCGAGCGTCTCGACATCAAGCGGGAGCTCTTCACCGAGATCGCTACCGCCGTGGGCGAGAAGGTAATCATCGCGAGCTCGTCTTCGGGTATCCTCATCTCCGACATTCAGGACGCGGCCAGCAACCCTGGACGTATCGTTCTTGGCCATCCTTTCAACCCGCCGCACCTCATCCCGCTGGTTGAGGTGGTAGGTGGCAGGAAGACCACGCCGGAGACAATCGAGACGACGCTCGCCTTCTACACCTCGATCGGCAAGAAGCCCATTCACATCCAGCAGGAGATCAAAGGCCACATTGCCAACCGTCTTCAGGCGGCGCTGTGGCGCGAGGCTTTCTATTTGGTGAACAAGGGCGTGGCGAGCGTTGCAGACATCGACACCGCGATTGCGCATGGGCCCGGTCTGCGCTGGGCACTGCTCGGGCCATTCATGAACCTTCACCTTTCGGGCGGCGCCGGTGGAATCGGACATGTGATCGATCATCTGGGACCACCGATGGAGAGCTGGTGGCGGGATCTCGGCGATCTGCCGCTCACCCCGGAAGTCCGCACCGAAGCCGTGCGCGGGATAGAGGGCGAACTCACGGGCCGGTCGCTGGACGAGATGACCCTGGCGCGGGACGACGTCCTCATCCAGCTCCTCTCCATAAAGTCCGCAGCGAAGCCGCTCCCCTAATCAGGCCCCGGAACATCGAAATAAGGAGGGATTGTCATGCCGTCGATCCGCACGCGCATTAGCGAAGCTTTGGCTAGTCCCATCACCGGCGATCGCACCATTGATCCGATACGCGAGCTCCGCGAGGTGCTCGCCGTCACCGGCCACTCGCCCGAGGACGCGGGCGGCGCTATCCGCTTCGAGGGTCGCGACCCCATCATCTCAAGCCCCTGGCCCCTCGCCACCATGGCAGGCGTTTCGCTGATGGCGAAGGCCCTCGCCATCGCAGACCTGTGGCGCGTGCGCACCGGCGAGGTGCAGGACCTTTCGGTCGATCTCCGGCAGGTCCTGCACAGGCTCTGCCCCTTCTACGACAAGAAGTGGGAAAGGCTGAATGGGTATCCGCCTGGCGCGCCGTCTGACCCAACCAATCCGTTCATGCCCAGTCACATGTACCAGACCCGGGATGGGCGGTGGATGCAGCTTCTCAACATTTATCCACGCACCAAGACCGCGGCGCTCGCCTTCTTCGGGACCAATGACGACCCGCGCGCGATCGGCGCGGCCGTGAGGCGCTGGGACGGCCTTGAACTGGAGGAAGCCGCCAATCGCGCCGGCCTTCAGGCGACGATGGTGCGAACCGTAGAGGAGTTCATGGCGGAGGAGCAGTTCCGTTATCTCGCAGCCATGGACCTCGTCGAAATCGAAAGAATCGGCGACACTGATCCCGTTTCCTTCACGCCCGCACCGAAGAGCCCCTTGGATGGCGTTCGGGCGCTCGGCCTCGGGCATGTGATCGCGGGATCCGGTCTCGGCCGGGCGCTCGCCTATCACGGCGCCGACGTGCTCAACATCTGGCAACCGGCCGATTTCGAGATCGATCTGGTTTACTACACGGCCAATGTCGGCATGCGCTCCTCGACGCTCGATTTCGCCGAAGCCGGTGGCATGGCTCGCTTCAAGTCGCTCCTGGCCAGCGCAGATGTGTTCTTCGCCAACCGGCGCCCGGGCTATCTAGAGAAGTATGGTCTGACCGCGGGGGAGCTGGCCGAGATTCGGCCGGGCCTGATCCATGTCGACATGTCGCTCTATGGCTGGTCCGGCCCCTGGGCCGGACGGACCGGGTTCGATCAAAACGCCGGCGGCGCAACTGGCGTCTTCGCTCGCGAAGGTACGCCGGAGCGCCCGAAGCTCACCGAAATCTTCGTCGTAAACGACTATGCCATGTCCTGGATCGCGAGCGTTGCCGTTGCCGCGGCGTTGAAGCGGCGCGCGGTCGAAGGCGGTAGCTACCGCATCCGCATCTCACTCGCGCGCCTGTCGCTGTGGCTTCTGCAGATGGGCATCTTCGACAAAGCCTATGCTAACTCAGTCGCTGGTCGCCCGGGCGAGCATGAATATCGCGCACCTGAGCTGTTCGAGGCCGAAACCGCGTGTGGCTTCTATCAGGGCGTCACTGACCAGGTAAAGATGTCCCGGACACCTGGATCTTATCGGATCCCACTTGTTCCGCGCGGTGCAAGCCGGCCCGGGTGGCTATCACAGACAGAAGGGCCGGCGCATGCCCACCCGTGCACCCGTCAACCTTGGTGATCGAAAGCTTAATCCCAAGCAACGTCATCGACAAGAATGATACCTGAACCGCCAAGGTCGGTTAGGCTTCGTGCTATGTCTGGTCCGCCAACTTGAATCTCTCCAACGAGCTGAACCTTCAGCCCACGTATCACCGCCTCGATGTCATCCTCGACAAGTATGGCGTTGGCGCCGACTGACTTCAACGAGCGCGACATGACCCACTTCGGTTGGCTTCGCCACGCCGCCGCGAAGTCGCGTTGCTCCGGAGCCCACTCAGGGCGGTCTTCGTCCCAAATACGCATTACCTCGTACATGCCGCAACCGTACACACTGCCGGTCAGGCCGCGCACTTGCTCCTAGAGGGACCTGTCGCAAACTCCAGGTAGTCGACATAGCGGTCCAGGGACTGGTTCAATCCGAAGAAGAGCTTCGCCATGCATCCCAGATTCTTCGAAATAGCTTGAGCCGCCGTGACGCGGAAGTGAGGTTGGGCATAAACTACGTGCCGCTTTGTCGGTGTGACGAATAACCAGAAGTCCGCCAACCACCATTCCGGTCAGCTAGGCTGTGCGGCCGAACGACTGCTTCTGGCAC
>DATBCZ010000286.1:0-10668 GCA_036270175.1 Steroidobacteraceae bacterium
TGAGCTGATAGCCGCTTTCGGCGTCGGTGAGCCCGGTAAATTCCTTTATATCCGCGCCCGCGACGAAGCCGCTTTTTTTTGCGGATGAGACCACCACACCGCGCGGCGCACTTTGTTGCAATGGGCGCAGCAACGCATCGAGCTGGATGAGGACATCGCTCGAGAGCACATTCGCGGATGTACCCGGCTTGTCGAGTGTCAGCCAGACAATGCCGTCAGCGTCTGTCGAGGAGCGCCAGGCCGTGTTGGTATCGTTCATGGCGGTCTCACGCAACGGTGGCAGTTGATTCCGGCGCAGCCGCTTGCGTGCGCACGTGGAAATCGCAGACCAGGGGTCGATGATCCGAGAACCGCACATCGGGGATGCGGAAATCGGTCACTTCGATGCCTTCGCTCACCAGGATGAAATCGAGCTCTGCGCGCGGCACCTTCGCCGGAAAGGAGGGCAGGCCGGCGGAATTCGCGCTGCGCAGCCCGGCGGCGCGCATGAACAGGTAGATCTCGTGAGCACCCCAGAACGTGTTGAAGTCGCCGGCGACGATCACCGGCTTCTTCGACTCGACGATGAGGTCGTGCAGCGAGCGCAGCTGGTATTGCCGGTGCCGGAATTTCAACGACAGGTGCACGAGAAAGACGCACACGTCCTCGAGCTCGAGCTCGATGATGAGACGCTTGATGCCCGTGTCGAAGTAGTGAAACCGCTCGCCGTGCACATGCGGCGCGGACAGGAAGGCGTTGGCCTGCTTGCGCACGATGGGCATGAGATTGTTGACCGAGCTGGTGCCGTACTTGCACTGGAAGGTCGAGTAGTGGCCGAGGTGGCCGGCGATGTACTCGGCCTGGTTGACCATTCCCGTGCGGATGGACCCGGTATCGACCTCGATGAGGCCGACGACGTCGGCCTGCTCGGCGCGGATGAATTCAGTGATCCCGGTGAGGACCTTGCGATTGCTGCGCAGGTAGCCCGCACCAGGCAGGGGCAGATGGAATGCAGGCCCGGTGCCCGTGGCATACCGGATGTTGTAGACGAGCAGACGCAAGGAGGGGGGCTCTCCGCGGCAAAGGGAGGCATTCTATCGGTGACGGGGAGTCGGCGGGAGGACAAAAGGCCTCGGGCGGGGAGGGCCTTGGGGCGGCGTCCCTAGCGCGGCCTTATGGCTTGCGGGGTGTCGCCGGGCGACGTCGGACGCCCGAGTTTCGCGCCGCTCACGCTTGTGCGAGACTCTCGCCCATGTCGCAGGCCAATCCAATCCGTCTTTTCGTGACCCACGTGTGGGAAGACAATGACGATTATCTGCGCGTATTCGAGTACCTCGAGAGCGCGAAGAACTTCTTTTACAAGAACTACAGCACGCCCGATAACCCGCCGGCCGGGGACAAGGAGGTGCAGCGCGAGGACCTGCGGAAGCAGATTGCGCCGGTCGAGGCCGTGATCGCTATCCCGAGCCTGTATTTGACGCATCGGGACATGTTCACCTTCGAGCTGCTATTCGCGCAGGCGAGCGAGAAGCCGGTGATTCTGATGAAGCCTTTCGGCTCGCATGCGACCCATCCCAAGACGATTACCGATCTCGCGGACGAGATTGTCGATTGGGATGAGCGGGCGCTCGTGGATGCGATCCGTCGCCAGGCGCGGCATGAAGACACCACGCGCTGGGACACGATCGAGTTCAAGCTCGACTAGGAGCTGGGGCTCACCCGGCCTTATCGACCACTGTCCAGGCTTCGCCCGGGTAGAGCGAGATGATCTGCGGCAGACTCTTGGGGCCTTTGCGGGTGACGCTGGCAGGGTCTCGCGACATCTCTCCGAACAGCCGTACGACAGTCGAAGCCACCTCATCGGCCTCGATGCTCGACATCTTCCGTACCGTGGCACGGAAAGTATCCTCACCGCGCAGTAGTGGCCGCTCGCGGTTCAGCGCATAACTCACCGCGCGGAATTCCTCCACCAACTCAATGGGGAGCTCACTCTCGTCGACGAAGGCGAGATGATTGCGGTAAGCATCGGTGAGTCGATCCTTGATCGATCCCGAGCGTGCCAGTGAGAGGGCGGCGCCCCGAAACTTATCCAACGTAGTGTTCATCACTACCCCGGCCATCGCGGTTATTGTTTGAGTTCTCAACCCTCTACCGTTGGAATATAGCGCAGACCCTCATAAATACAAGATCTCAGCGGGTCTCCTAAGCTTGCAGTCGAATAAGCGGTGGCTTATATTTGAGCCATGCCCGACACCGACGTCTTCCGGACCCTCGCCGATCCCACACGACGCGCTGTCTTCGAGCGCCTCTGCCGCCGGGAGATGAGCGTCACTGAGCTCAAGGCAGGTTTCCCAATTTCCCAACCGGCGATTTCCCAGCACCTGGCCGCACTGCGCGGCGCCGGGCTGGTGTGCGAACGGCGCGAGGGGCGATTTGCCTATTACCGCGCCCAGCCGCAGGCGCTCGGGCCGCTCGTCGATTGGGTGGACCGTTACCGGTTGTTCTGGCCGGAGCGGCTCGAAAAGCTCAAGAACGTGCTGAAGGATATGGAGCCATGACTGACTCGCCTGCTGCCGTAGTGACCGAATGCGATCTGCCGGATGCCCCGAAGAAGGTCTGGAAGGCACTCACTGTTCCGGAGTTGCTCGCCGCGTGGCTTCCGGACGCGGTGGACTACGAGGTCCTGGCCTCGGAGCCCGATCGGCTGTTGCGTTATCGCTGGCGCGGCAACGAGTTTGATTCGGTGGTGACTTTCGAACTCACCGCAACCTCGACGGGTGGTACCCATCTGCGAGTGGATCATCGCGTCATGGCCGACGTGTTGCCCTTCAGGAGCCCTGGCGCCGAGCCCGTGGCTTGTCGAGGAGGGGCGCACACGATGCTGTTGCGCCTGGCGGCATGATGAACCTCAATCTCGTGCCGATGGTGATCGAGCAGTCCGCGCGCGGGGAGCGCTCGTTCGACATCTTTTCGCGGCTGTTGCGCGACCGGATCATCTTCGTGAACGGGCAGATTGACGATGGGATTGCGGCCCTGGTTTGCGCGCAGCTGTTGTTCCTCGAGGCGGAGAATCCGGGCAAGGATGTCGCCCTGTACATCAACTCGCCTGGCGGCATGGTGACGAGCGGGCTCGCGATCTACGACACCATGCAATGGGTGAAGTGTGCCGTGACGACGGTGTGTATCGGGACCGCGTATTCCATGGGCTCGTTTCTGCTCATGGCGGGTGCTGCGGGCCGGCGCATCGCCTTACCTAACGCCAGCATCCTGGTGCATCAGCCCTCGGGAGGCTTTCAGGGTAAAGTGTCTGACATCGAGCGACACGCGCAGGACATCGTCAAGACGAAGCGGCGTCTGAACGAGATTTATGCTCGGCATTGCGGGCGCACGTATGACGAAGTCGAGCGCACGCTCGACCGTGATTATTTCATGAGCGCGGACGAGGCGCGGGAGTGGGGACTCGTAGATCATGTCTACAAGTCCCGGGATTGCCTGAAGGTGGCGTGAGGTCCCGACTCACCAACAGCCTGTGCTGGTGGCCGTCTGCTGGCCCTGGCTGTTCAAAGAAAACGTCGCGCACGAGGTGTCCTTGGCCTGAGAGTTAATGGCGGTCGCGGTAAGCGCATAACTCGCCGGAGTGGGCGGCGAAGTCGTGTTGTCTGCGGCCACGACGACCGGAGCGCTGATTGTGTAGTCGTTGTTGCCGAGCGTTATCGGAAATGCGGCGCTATAGCCCAGTGCGGGTCCATTCGTCGAGTAGCTACTGTTCGTGGCCATATACCGCTCTTCCCGACCCGCCAGGTCGAGCAAGGCAGTTTTTGCGTCCGTGCGCTTCGACTTGCGCATCTGGGCGGTGTAGGAGGGCAACGCGATAGTGATGAGCATCGTCGCGATGACAATGGTCACCATCAGCTCGACCAGTGTGAAGCCGGAGTCGCGTGAAGTCGTACGTGTTTGCATGATGCGCGCCTCTTAGCGTCTCTGGATCCAGTTCAGGCGTTGACCCGCCACGATGACGTGACGGTTCACTTTAGTTGGCGGAGCCGGACCGCTGTTGGTCTGTGTAATGAGGTACTCGGAGTTGTTATCCGCAGCCTGACCGGAGCTCAGGAAGGATGGCGTACCCGTGCCGTTGAGCTGAATGCCGTCCGCCGCCAGCGACCCGTTGATCGCGAAGAACGGCGTCGGCGAGCCTGCGCCGGTATCGGCCTGGATTCCCATGCTCCAACCGCTCGCCGGGGTCACGGTGCAGCTCAGTATCGAGCTCGGTGACGGCACGAAGGTATTGACGGTGAACTCGCCATCCGGGCTCAGTACTGGATCGAAGACGACCTGCTCGCCGCTGTCGGGCAGCGGCATGTACCAGCCCAGGTTGCCTGCAGTAGCAGAGCAGCCGGGGTCGGCAGTCCAACAGATCGTGTTGTGGCTCACCTTCCGGTACCCGGGTGTCGTCCCCGCGGCCGCCACTTCAGTGGTCACCGTCTGCTTGACCATGTTACTCGTCGAGATCGTTTGTGTGCCGAGGGATGTCAGGCTGAGCGCCTGTTGACCGTTTCTCGAGAGCCAGTTCCAACCGCTACCCGCGACCGACTGCGTGCCCATGTCCCAGTCCCAGATGCCGTACAGATATTGTTGGCCACTGGCGTACTGCGTAGCGGTACTCAAAGTCTGCCCGATCTGTTGCCCGGTGCCGAAGTCGATAATGACTCTCTCAGGCGCGGTGCTGAGCGTCGTGCCGGCGAGTGTGGTCGACGTAGTGATCGTCTTCAAAGTACCCACCGTGGGTCGGGTGGTAATCGGCTGCCCCGTACCGGTAGTGAACAGGGGCGAGGACGCCGACACTGCCCAATTCGCGGGGGTCTGGCTCGTCACGTCAAAGCGCCAGACATGGCCCAGCAGGTCGCCAGCGTAGATGTAGTCCACGATGTGATCGAGATCGATGTCCAGCGAGGCCGGGCTGGCGATACCGTTGGCGGTTTGCGAGTTGGTCCCGAGAAAATAGATCGATTGCGATCCGTCGTCGTTGAACAACATGATGTAGATGCCGGCGTTGCCGTTCGCACTGCCGAAACCGTTACCGATGATCGCGCCCCATTGGCCGTTGTGAAAGCGGCGAATCTCGGGCGTACCGTACGTGTTGCCGAGGTTGGCGCCGCAGCCCGAGTTGCCGACACACTTGAGGGTGGCGGGCGTCCATTCGCCGACGACGACGCCCGTGTCGGTCAACGGGTTATAAGCGGGAGTCGACTCCGAGAACTGCGACGGGTCCGTGACGTTGAGCACATAAATTGCCGCTCCGCCGGCCCCAAGGCCTCCGACCAGCCAGGTGTGCCATTTCCCGTTGAAGAAGATGTCACCCACCGCCGGGGTCGCATCGACAAAGTAATTGTGTCCGTATTGCGTGCTCGAATAGTCGAGCGGCGCGATGACGTTACCACCGGAGTCGACCGGGTGAATGTTGTTGAGCACCGTGGCCGGCATGTAGGCGAGCACTTCGGAGCCATCGTTGGGCGTCGTTGTTGTTACCAGGTTACCGCTGGCGTCCAGGGCTCCTGCCCGGAACCCGTGCAGGAATCCGTCGTTGGCACCGACGTAAACAATGTTGGCACGAGAAGCCTCGGTTGACTGATACGCCACGTAACTCCGGGTGGTGGCGTTTTCGGGCGGATTGGCGGTCGCATACAGTTTATCGACCCAGCTGTTCATGACCTCATACGGCTGCTGCGGCGGCCCGAGCCATTGCGGGCTCGAATTGATGATGTCACCCAGGACACTGTCGCGGGCGCGAAATTCGCCTACGCCCGAGGAATTCACCTCGTTCGTACGGTCGCCGCGCAGATAGTTGACCCGGTCTGCCGGGCTCGAGAGCGCTGTGCCGGCCGTCATTGCACTCTGCTGCGCTGTCGAGAGACTGGCGTACCTGAAAGGTATCCCGGTTGTGCCGTTCCACGTGAGCATCACGCGGCTGTCGGGTGATTCGGCTGTCTGTGAGGCAACACCCGTCGAGCACTTACCTGTGATCGCATTGACACCGGTTAATACGCAGCGCGCGTCCCAGTTGGGCAACGTATTGACGACAATTGAATTTGCCGTCGTATCGAAGCCGATGGACTGGGCGGTCAGCTGACCGGTCCAGTCGCTCGGGAAGTAGTAGGCCAGGAACAACTGTGTGGTGCCGTTCTTGAGCGTCGGGTTCTGGTAGACGTTGACACTCCCCGAGCTGTTGGACGACTGCGCCGGTGTCGCCTTGAAGCACACGATCTCGTGAATGTTCGAGGCACCACCGGTGGAGCCGGCGAAACCGAAGCGGAACGACGTGGGCAGCGTGCCGTTGGAGGCCGTAATGCTCTGATTGGTGAGCACCTTGGTCGTTGCACCGCCGTTATAGCTGTACGACAGGCTCAGCAGTCCGTCCTGGGTGATCTTCAGGTTGTAAAGGATCGGGACAGCGTCGCTGCGTGTCGTTGCACCCTCGTTCGCGATCGGTCCCGACGCCGAGAGCAGCGCGTTGCCACCCGAAATGGCGGGGTAATCCATGATCGGCGTGGTTGTGGCGACACCGCTACCGGTGGACCAGTTGTATAGAAGGCCAGTCTTGCAGGTGTTCTTGACAGCCAGGAGCGCGTTCGCGTTGGTTGGATTGACGGTCGTCGGCGTGTTCTGGGTCGCAGCAACCTGGGTGGCGGGGGCGCTCGTGGTGGGCTGAGAACCCACAATAGTAGTGGCGGTTGCCGGAGATGAGTACGACGCTGCCCTCACCCTCGAGCCATTTTCGCAATCGTTATTGGCGAGGTTGTAACTATAGCCACTGTTGGTGCATTTGGCGCACTGCTGGGTGAGAACGTTGGATCCGTAGAAGGTATAGCCGCCGCCGCTAGGACACGCAGAAGTGCTGTAGCACTTGCTGTCGCCGGTGTTGAAATTGTAGCCGGCAGGACACGAGTCGCAGTTGCTGGTAGACCCGGAAGTCACCAGGTAGCTGCCGCCCGGGCAGTTGGAGGTGGAGAGGCATGTCTGGTTGCTGCTGACATAGGTCGCCCCTGGTGGACACGAAGCGCACATATTGGTGCCGCTTACGAACGCGCCGGTGGTGCAGCTATCACAACTATTCGTGCCAAGGACGTAGGTGCCTGAAGCGCAGGAAGCGCACTGGCTGAGGCTGTTCAGTACAGTTCCGCTGGCGCATGTCTGGGCCAGCGTGCTCGGATAATAGGGCTTGGTAGTGTCGTTGGGATTGGTGCCGTAGAGCGAAGTCAGGTTCGCCCAGGAAATGCTGCCGGCACCCCGCAGGCCGATACGATTGGCGTACTGACCACCGCCGCTCGCGGTGTTGTCGCCCAATGACTGCGGACTGGTTACGTTCAGCGTGTTGACGGTACCGTTGAGGAAGTTGCCGAATTCGTCGATGCCGAGGCCGAGATAGGCGCCGACAAGGCCGTCATACGGCGAGTTGCTGTTCGAGCAACTGTAGCCCAAGCTGCCGCCCCATGAGCCGATTCCCGGCGCGACCGAGCCGTCCATGAGGTAAAAACTGATTCCGTCGGCACCGTCGTTTTGGTGCGCCGCGCCGGTCGCACCGTTGCCGCCCGAATCGCCGCGATAAGTGAGCGTTTTGAACGTGATCTGCACGCCCGCGCCGGTTGGAAAGGCGATTTTCGGCCCGACAATCGCGCCGTTCTCGTTGTGTCCGTAGGGGCGACCGTTAGTGAAGCGCAGTGCGCCGAAGCCGGTCGGGTCGGCCACCTGCGAAGTTATGCTGGAAGGCGCGCTACTCGATCCGAGGTAGCCGCTATTGCCGCCCACCATCGCGGCGTCGCCGTCTTTCTGCTTGTTGTAGTAGGTGGACAGTATCGTCCCGCAACCCGGCACGGTGCCGGGGCTCGTGGTCGACGTCGACGTGCCCGCGGTGAGACAGGCGCCGTTGAAGAAGTACCAGTCCGAGTTGGTGCCGGTACCGGTAAAGTCTTCGCTGACAATGCTCTGTGCTCGCGGCGCGGATGCGACGGACAGCGCCAACGCAAAGAATATCGCTACGACAGAAGCTTTGGCGTTCATGAAAGAAATTCCTCGGTTCCACCACAGGTTTGCGGCTGCGGAAAGAGAGCGCACTAGGGTCCGCCCAGATTGACGAATTTGCTCAGGCTGCCCGTCGTCGAGAAGATCTGGGTGACGGTGTAGCCTGCCTCCACGATGGCCACGGCGTTAGATGTACCGCCATAGCCCACTGCATCGATCGTGTAGTTGTTGGTCTGCGCGCCGATGGTGGCGTTGTATGAGCCGGACAGATAGGAGATGTAGAAGCGCGGTGCCTGGTAGTAGATGTTTACGGCGTTGGTGCCCACGTTGAGGTAGGGTGGCGTGTAGGCGACGGCTGATTCGCTGCCGCCGATCACCCATGGCACGACGGATACGTCTGCTACGGCGCTGGCAAGAGTATTCGAACAGATCTGGATATTATTGCTGTTGGCGTTCAATACGCCGGCTCCGCAGGTGACGCCGCTGGTGGCGTTGACCGCGCCGTTTTCGGTGAGCCACCACTCGGCGTACTCCTCGGCGCTCTCCGCGGATTGCACGGCCTTGGTCTTTTCGCGCGTGTTGCCGGCGACGATTTCCTGCAACCCGAAGCTGCGGAACATCGCGATACCCAGGATCGTGACGACGACGAGCAGCAGCAGCGAGGCGATGAGCGCCATGCCACTCTGGGCAGCCCGTTGCTGTAGGGGATAGCCGCTCATATTACGGTCACCGAATTTACGCCGGACTTGCTCATGATCCCGATGAGTCGGGTGAATACCACAGTTGGATTTTGACCTGGTGTGGTTGGGCCGCCGGGCACCGGCTGGTACAGCGGGTTGATGAATGTCAGCTTGACTTCGACGGCACAAACGTTCGTCCAGTAGATCGCCGTAGTCATCTCGGACGTCAACAGGTAGCGATCGGCCGGACAGTTGGAATTCGCCGAGGCGGAGCTGGTGTTCACTGCATAGCGCACTACCATACTCTGGACGCCGTTGGCGATTGCCGCCGTCGTGACACCGTTCGAACAGGTCAGCTGATTGTTTGCGTTGACGCTGAACGTGTTGACGTAAACCTGAACTGCCCCAGTTGTGTTGGCACCGAAGCAGTTATAAATGCGGTCGTTGTTGGCCGTCTCGAAGCGGATCAGCAGATTGACGCCCTGCGCGCCATTGTCGGTCCCGGCAACGGCCTGGCCGGCGGTGGCGAACTGGCCGGTGACCGGCAATTCGGTGGTCAGCACAGCGGTCGGCGCACCTGGGTAGTAGCCGGCCGCCTGAACGATGTCCGTCATGACGGACATCGCGATGCGCTCGTTGTCCTGCAGTTGAGCCAGCGCCGTCTGGTCGCTGGAGGTGTGCCGGGTTCCTTGCAGGATCGTGAACAGGCCCGCGAGCAGGAACACGGCAATGGTCATCGCGACGACCAGCTCGATCACGCTGAAGCCGCGTTGCGCAGCGAAAATCTGTCGCGTCCTGCGAGCGTGGACCGTTTTCATGGCTGCACCACCACGGTGTACTGCGGAGTAGCCAGGGACGCCGGGCCATTCGATTCCGACCAGGCGATGCTGATAGAGCAGGTGACGGGCAGTGCAGGCACGGGCGCCACCGGTGCCGGCTGCTGGCACGATATGGTGGCGTATTCGTTTGGTATGACTTTGTTTACGGAGCTCGCCCAATTACCCAGGTCGTAATTGGCCATCTGCGACGGGGTGGTGCAAAGCGCACCCGTCGCCATGCTGCAATCCGGCGGAGTGACGATGATGCTTCCGTCGCTACTGGACGAAATGTTCGCGCCTGAAACCACGATCGAGAGCGGGGTGGCCGTTGTTGCCGCCGAAGCCCAATAGGTGCGGTCCGCGCGCATCATGGATGCGAGGCTCGCGGCTTCGAGGGCGCCGAGTGAGCGCAGCCGCGCCGAGCCCGTCGTGGCGATGGCGAGCGCCTGCATCTTGGCGATGCCCAGCAGGCCAATGGAAATGACCAGCAGCGCGACCATGACTTCGACCAGGCTGAAGCCGGTGTACCGGTTGGTGTGAGGTGTCTGTCTCATGGGCAATTTCCGCTCACGTCGCCCTTGTGCTCGGTCTGCATTCCACCGGTCGTCGTGATGTCGAGGCAGCGCTGCCAGGTGTAGCTGACCGGACTGGTGTTGAGAGTCAGGACAAAATCGGTAGCAGGCATGTTCAGGGCCAGCCCGTTGCGATTGAAGCTGACAAAGGCCGTGCCTGCGTTGTTGGTCGTAATGGCGTCGGTACTCGTCCAAGCGGGCTGTATGCGCAGGATCAGATCGTTGTCCGGGGCGCCGGCGGTTACGGCACCGTCGCCGTTCCAATCGGTGAAGACGATCCAGCCGCCGTTCCAGGCGGCGCCGCCGCCCGCGCAACTAGTGCCGTTGCCCGAGGGGCAAATCGTGACGGTCTGACCGCGCTTGATAGCCTCGGAACGCGCCACTTGCATGTCGCCCAACAGGCTGTTGATCTCGCTGGAGACGCGGCTCGAGTTGGTGACGTATCGATACGAGGACACGCCAAGACCCATCAGGATCGAGGCTATCGAGATGACGACGAGGAGCTCCACGAGGTTGAAACCCGCCTCGCTGTGCCTGGTGCACATTCGCACCGATTGTCGGACCGTCGTCACGTGCACGGATCTCCCTCCTCGCTGCAATGGG
>DATBCZ010000287.1:0-2152 GCA_036270175.1 Steroidobacteraceae bacterium
GCGAGAGCGGCCGCTGACCCGAAGGAAGGCGCGCGCATGGTCGCGCGCCAGGTGGGGAAAAGATCTCACCGCGAAGTACTTCGACGATCTCCACGAAGCCGCCCAGTTCATCGCTGAAAACCGTCAGTCACTGCGACGACGACAGCAGTTTGGCGAAGGACTCGCCCTCCTGCTACATCCTGTACGAGAGCATTACATCGTGTATGAGCCACTCGGAGAAAGGCTCATCGCTGTGGTGGCCGTAATCCGTCAGGGTCGTGACATCTCCGCGATTCTTCAAAAGTGGGCGGCGCCCATCCGTCGCGAATTGCTCGAAATCCGCGCCAGGATCGGGCGCGGTGAAATTACCGTACGCACGCGCACCCCCGCCGTCAAATCTCGCCGGAAGAAATAGACCTCGCAAACGAGCGTCCGTGCCCCGCGCCGCCGCTCCCTCAATCCACCGCGCGCAACAACTCATTAATCGAGGTCTTCGCCCGCGTCTGCGCATCCACCCGCTTCACAATGACAGCGCAATACAACCCATACTTCCCATCGGAAGAGGGCAGGGTCCCCGGTACCACCACCGACCCCGCAGGCACTCGCCCCTGGATGATCGTCCCCGTCGTGCGGTCATAAATCCGAGTGCTCTGCCCGAGGAACACCCCCATCGAGATCACCGACCCAGCCTCGACGACCACTCCTTCAACGACTTCGGAGCGCGCCCCGATAAAGCAGTCATCCTCGATGATCGTGGGACTAGCCTGGAGAGGCTCCAACACCCCGCCGATCCCAACACCTCCCGACAGATGTACGTTCTTCCCGATCTGCGCACACGACCCAACCGTCGCCCACGTATCCACCATCGTCCCGGCGCCCACGTAAGCCCCGATATTCACATAGCTGGGCATCAACACAACATTAGACGCGATAAAAGCCCCGCGACGCACGACCGCGTGCGGTACAACCCGCGCGCCCCCCGCCCGCAGCTCCTCCTCCGTCGCATCCGCATACTTCATCGGCACCTTGTCATAGAAGCGCGTATATCCCGCATCCATGACCACATTCTCATTCGAGCGGAAAAACAGCAGGACCGCCTTCTTCAACCACTCGTTGACGACCCACTTCCCGTCGATCTTCTCGGCCACCCGCGCCTGGCCCGAATCGAGCAGCCCGATGCTCGCGCTAATGGCGACCTTCAACTCGGCGCCCACACTGCTGGGCGTAATCTCCGCCCGCCGCTCAAACGCCGCCTCGATCGTCGTCCGAAGCTTCTGCAGATCACCAATAGTCATCAGTATTTTTCCCTCAAAAAGTCCCGCATCCGCTCCGCCGCCTCAACGCACCGCGCCACCGGCGCCACGAGCGAAATCCTGACCCGCCCCGTACCCGGGTTCTCCCCGGAAGCGTCAGCCCGGGCCAGGTAACTCCCCGGCAACACAGTTAGATTCTTCCTCGCGAACAACTCGCGAGTAAACCTTTCGTCATCCCCGCCAACGTCGGTCCACAGATAAAACGCACCCGCCGGCCTTTCCACCTGCATAAAAGGCGCCAGAATCGGCAGCACCCGAGCGAACTTTTCCTGGTACAGCCGGCGGTTCGCCGCCGCGTGCCCATCTTCCTGCCACGCAGCAACACTCGCCAGTTGCGTCGGCACCGCCATGGCACTCCCATGGTACGTTCGATAAAGGAGAAACCGCTGCATGATCAGCGGATCGCCCGCAACGAAGCCGGACCGCAATCCCGGCACGCTGGAGCGCTTCGATAAGCTGTGAAACACCACGCAGCGCTGAAACCAATCGTGCCCGGCAGCCAGGCAAGCCTGCAACAGCCCCGGTGGCGGCGCGCGTTCATCGAGATAAATTTCGGTGTAGCACTCGTCGGCCGCGATCACAAAGTCATACCGATCGGCCAGCTCCAACGCCCGCCGCAAATACGCCAACGGCAACACCGCCCCGGTCGGATTCCCCGGGCTGCAGAGAAACAACACCTGACACCGGCGCCACACGGCTTCCGGCACGGCGTCGAGATCCGGCATATACGACGTCGCAGCCGTCGTATTGAGCATGTACGGCTCCGCCCCCGCCAGCAGCGCCGCTCCCTCATAAATCTGATAAAACGGATTCGGCATCAACACCAACGGTGAGTCGCGCCGCGAGTCCACGACCGCCTG
>DATBCZ010000288.1:0-5521 GCA_036270175.1 Steroidobacteraceae bacterium
AAGATTCGATTCTGAGGGCGCGCACAGCCGGCGCGAGCGACCTACACCTGGAAGCCGGAACTCCCATTGTCGCCCGGGTGCGCGGCCAGCTAACGCCTCTGGGCGAGGTGCTGACGGGTGCGCAGCTCACGGAGATGGCTAAGGAGCTCCTGACTGCCGAGGATTGGGCCGATTTCAACGTGCGTGGCTCCGCCGACATCTCGCTCGTCGTCGCCGGTACGCGGTGCCGGATCAACTTCTACAGGACCATCCGGGGCCTGGCGATGGCGGCGCGCCTTCTCTCATCCGCCGTGGGAGACTTGCGCGCCTGCAATCTGCACCCGGATCTGCGTCGCCTGGTATCGGCACCGACGGGACTCGTCATCGTGTCCGGTCCAACCGGATGCGGGAAGTCCACGACACTCGCCGCGCTTCTCGAAGAAGTAAATGTCGCGCGCGCGCAGAACATCATTACCCTGGAAAGTCCGCTCGAGTACGTCTATACGAATCGCCGCTCCTTCATCCGGCAGCGCGAGATTCCAACTCACTCACCGAGTTTCGAGCAGGCGATCGTCGACGCCTTGCGCGAGAATCCCGATGTGCTCGTGATAAGCGAGATGCGCACCGCCGAGGTGATGCGGCTCACCCTGGACGCGGCGGAAACAGGTCACCTGGTGCTGGCGACCATGCATTCTGCAAGCTGCGGAGAGGCTTTGAGCCGGATTTGCATGTCGTTTCCGGCGGATATCCAGGGCAGCATCCGGGCGCAGCTCGCCGATTGTCTGGTTGGCGTTGTATGCCAGCGCCTCGAGTACCTCCAGAAGTGGCAGCTACGCGTTCCTCGCTGCGAAGTGTTGCTTCCGAACTCGGGCGCCCGGGGGACGATCCGCGCGGGTCAGTTCGGGCAGGTCGCGAACGTGATTCAGTCGGGTGGCGAGGAGGGCATGTGGACCTTCGACCGCTATCAACGTTGGATGGAGCAGCAGCGGGAGTGGGTGAGGCCCGCAACACCTCCGCCTGCCACGGCCAATGACGAGATCGTGAGGTCAACGGAGCGAGTCGCCGCGCCGCCCATGGCACCTCCCCGCAGGATGGCCCCCACGGCTGCCCGCAAGCCTGCCGCCGGTGCGCCTCCAGCGGGTCCCGAAGAAATCAGCATCGACGAGGACCTTGACCTCGAGGATATCGCCGAGCTCGCGCGCAAGATCGAGCGGCGTACGCCGTAGTTTTCCGCACCCCGCCGTGCCGAGGTCATGAACACGCGCGCGGCTATGACTACCGCGCGCGTTATTCGGTTCGTTTATCCCTGGTAGCCGTACTCGAACGTCGAGTACACCTTGTCCTGCGTCGTGATGAACTCGAGCAGCGCGGGTTTGCCTTCCTTCGTTGCCGCGATCCCTTTCAGGAGAGCGTGGACCACCTGGTCAGGCTCCGTGACCCGCTCGCTGTAACCGCCCAGTGCCTTCGCCCAGTCCGCGTAGTTGCCCGAGATGTCGGTCGAGTGATACTTGGCACGCGACACCGCCATGACCTTGAACTCCATGGCCATGGCGTAGTTGTTGAACAGGATCGAGAGGATCGGGATGTTGTTGCGCACGGCGGTCTCGAAGTCCATGCCCGTCATGCCGATCGCCGCATCGCCCCACATGTTGATACACAACTTGTCGGGATGCGCGAGCTTCGCGCCCATGGCGAGGCCGATGCCGTAGCCCAGCTGGGTCGACTTGCCCCAGCCGATGTAGCTCAACGGTGTGACCGAGCGCCAGAACGGTGAAAGCTCGTCGCGCGGACTGCCGGCGTCGTGGGTGATGATCGTGTTCGCCACGTCGGCGACCTGCATGAGGTCCCAGATGACCCGGTAGGGCGACAGCGGCTTGGACTCGCTCGTCAGCCGCGGGTTCCACTCCGCCATCCAGGGGTCGTTCTGCTCCCGGATGCGCTTGTGCACGTCAGCGGTCAGGCCGCGCGGCTTCTTGATGCGCTCCTTCACGGCTGCATGCAACATCTCCAAGGTCAGCTTGGAGTCGCCTACGAGCGGGTAGTCCGTATGGATGTTCTTGTTCACGTCCATCGGATCGAGCGTGTTGTGTATGAACGTCTTGTCCGAGTTCGTCGGGAAACGGATGCCGAAGCCCGTGGCGGTGAAGCTCGCGCCGGCACCGAAAATGACATCGGCCTCCTGCACGTGTTGGAACACTGCCTTCGGCATCGCTACACCGCCCGAGCCCAGCGACAGGGCATGCGTCTCGGGGAAGGCGCTCTTGCCTTCGAGGCTGGTGGTGACCGGCGACTCGAGCAGTTCCGCCACCGCCTTCAACTCGGGCCACGCCTTGGCGTAGTGGATGCCCTGGCCGGCATAAATGAGGGGCCGCTTGGCGGCGATCAGCTTCGCGGCCGCCGCGTCCACGTCCGCGGCACTCGGAGCCGACAGAATGCGTCGGGTCGGCTTGTAATCGATCTCGCCTTTGATTTCCTGGTTCCACATGTCGCCGGGCACTTCGATGAGCACCGGGCCGGGACGGCCGTTACGCGCCATGGAGAACGCACGGCGCAGCGCCGGAACGAGCATTTCCGGAGTGTTGATCTGCTCGGCTTGTTTGACAATGTGCTGGAAATTGAGGGTGGCGTTGAATCCAGGGCGTATCCAGGCCTGGTTACGCGACGCGGCGCCCGGCATGAAGATGAGCGGCACGCCTTCTGACCAGGCCTGTGCGACCGCACCGAACGCATTCTCGACACCAGGGCCCGCCTGGCAGGCGAATACACCGACTTTCTCACCGGAGGTCATGCGGCTGATCGCGTCCGCCATGTGGAGGCCAACGCGCTCCTGTCGGACGATGATGGGTCGAATGCCGGCGGCGGCGCACGACTCGGTCAGGGGGTTGAGCGGATATGCGAGCAGAAACTCCACGCCTTCGCGCTTGAAAATTTCCGCTGCAGCTTGCGCAACATTCATCGGCCGCTCCTCAAAAATACGATTAATGGCTGAACTGGGACCATCGAGTATAGAGGGCCTCCCCAGGGAAGACGTATGCGCGCGTGAGGACGACCGTCTGAAGGACGAGCGAGCCGATGCAGCCGGGACCCAGTTTATCCGGGTGACTTAATTATGAGTTTATCTTATTGATTTGTAAATCATTTCCAAGAGTCTGGGCGCTGGGCCAGCGGTGCGCGGCGCAGCACCGCGGTGATCTCGGCGATGATCGATATGGCGATCTCCACAGGCGTCAGTGCGCCGATCGCCAACCCCACCGGCCCGCGGATGCGAGCGATCGCCACATCGTCGAAGCCCGCCTCTTTCAGGCGCGCGACGCGCTTCGCATGGGTTCGGCGAGATCCCAACGCTCCGATGTAAAACGCCTCCGAGCGCAGCGCCGCCTGCAGTGCCGGGTCGTCGACCTTCGGGTCGTGTGTCAGTGTTAGGATCGCGGTGCGCCGGTCGGGAGCGAGCGCCGCAACGGCCTCGTCAGGCCAGTCATTCCGGATCGTCGTGTTGGGAAATCGCGTGGCGGAGCCAAAGGCTGTGCGCGGATCTATCACGGTGACTGCGTAGCCGGCGGAGCGCGCCAGCGGCACCAACTCCTGTGCGGTGTGAACCGCACCGATCACCAGCAGGCGCGGTTCAGGGTTCCAGACTTCGATGAAAAGCAGCCCCGCGGCCGTCTCCATCGTCCCACTCCGATCATCGTCCAGCGACTGCAGCACACGGGCCAGTTCGGCGGCGTCCAGCGTCAGATCTCCTTCGCTGCCCGCCTTGCCGACGAGTGTCTGCGCGCCTGTTACGAGGTTGGTCACTACCGCGACGGGCGCACTCGTGCGGGCGGTCGCGAGCAGTTGCTCGAGCAGTGCGGTTTTCACGCCAGTTTCTCTACGAAGACCTGCACTCGGCCGCCGCAGGCCAGACCGACTTCCCAGGCCTGCTCGTCGCTGACCCCGAAATCCAACAGCCGCGGCTGCCCGGTACGGATGATCTCCAGTGCCGTCTCGACGACAGCACCTTCCACACAGCCCCCGGACACCGAGCCCGCCATCCGGCCCGCGTCATCAACGGCGAGCTTGGAGCCTACAGGACGTGGTGAGGAGCCCCACGTCGTCACGACGGTCGCCAATGCAACACCTCGTCCCGCGCGATGCCATTCGGCGGCGGTGTTCAGGATCTGCTCTGTGTCGCTCAATCGCTATGCCTCCATCCTAGTCGTGAGTCTCCCCCGACAACGGCGTGGCCCGCATCGAAGGCCTTGCGGAGAACTCGTCAAACCAGCTCGTCAGCCGCGGCCGCCGTTCCCGAAAGTCCGGCAGCTCGCGAAACTCGAGCCAGCTCAGAGTCGTGGCTACCGCGATATGACCGACATGCAGTTGGGAATCGACCTCCAACTCGTCCTCGAGCCAGTCATAACTGCCAATGAGCTTCGCCACGTACCCATCGCGCAGCGGCGGATAGCGCAGCGCCTGCGGCCGGCGCACGGTCTCCCAGCGAAGCGCGATTCCGGCCTCCGCCAGTCCCTGGGCAACGGCCTGCACGCGCAGCGCCTGCCAGCGGGCTTCACCCTCCGCGGGTATCAACTTCCGTCCGCCGTGGAGCGTGTCAAAGTACGCGCAGATTACGTCGGAATCGAAAATCGAAGCGGCATCGGGTCGGACGAGGACCGGCACTTTACCGAGGGGATTTTCCGCGAAAACGTGTTCGTTGCGCGCGGTCGGACTAGTCTCCTGGTGCACGACCTGCAGCCGGTCTGCCAGGCCGACCTCGTGCGCGAACACCAGGGCCTTGCGGGCATAGGGTGAATGCGTCTGGTAGAGAAGCTTCATACCCGAATACTAGCAGCCGGGTGCCGCGTTTGGGCCGCGCCCCCGGGCCGCTACGCGCTCTTTTCATTCAACGCAGGTTGCGCCGCCTGCGGGATGAGGGGGTGGTGGTGCGCGAGTGTGCGATTTCAGTGATGGGAGCACATCGCCAGCAGCAGAATGACAGGGATAGGAACGCCGAGCATCCAGAGCAAAATTCCGCGACCCATGGTGTTCTCTCTTGAGGGTGTCACACCCTCGTTGGTTTCAGGGCTTATTGGAGGGCGGTGTGTTGGACCGCACTCCCTGCTTTGCCTGCTCCGCCGCTCGTTGAGCCGCCGTCAGCTTGGGCGGCGCATCGGTGGCGGTTTCGGGCTTCAATTTCGTGTCGTCTCTAGCGGTCTCGGGACCGCTGGACGGCGGATCGGCCGCCGTTTCCGGCTGATGTGAATCCGGCTGTGTTTGATCCACCGCCGTATCGGGCGTGTCAGGATGCTCCACGGCGCGCGTGACACCCGGCGCGGTAGCGGCTCGTTGGGCGGCCCGGGATGTTGCCGTTTGCGCCTGCGCCAGCGCGGCGCTACCGGTCAGAACCAGCGCGATCATCAGGCTATGACGCAGCTTCAGCATATGTGTCCCCTCGAGCATGTGCGGGATTTAGTACGCAATTGCCATGCCTGCGCTGCGAGCTGACGTGCCGGCTTGCGCCGGCACGTCACAGCATACCTAGTCTTCCAACTATGGCTGGCAACGAACT
>DATBCZ010000289.1:0-4954 GCA_036270175.1 Steroidobacteraceae bacterium
CCGTCCACGAGCTCGCGCGCCCGCGCATGTGAGGCCGCGGCCGTCCGCTCGAGACCCTGCGGCCCCATCAGCGACATGTAAATCGTCGCCGCGGTCACCAGCAGCCCCTGGTTGGTGCAAATGTTGGAAGTTGCCTTGGCGCGACGGATATGTTGCTCGCGCGCCTGCAGTGTCAGGGTAAAGCCTGCGCGTCCGCCCGAGTCCACCGTGCGGCCGACGATTCGTCCGGGCATCTGGCGCACATACTCCATGCGCGTCGTCATGAACCCGAAATAGGGTCCACCCGAGGACAGCGGCACGCCCAACGGTTGCCCGTCACCCACGGCGATATCGGCACCCTTGGTGCCCCACGAGCCCGGCGGCTTCAGAAGCGCCAGCGACGTCGGATTGACGACCGCGATCACCAGAATGCCGCGCGCATGAGCCCAATCCGTCAATGCGTCGACATCCTCGAGCCGCCCGAAGAAATTCGGCTGTTGGATGACCAGGGCGGTGATGTCCTCCCCCTCATACTTCGCCAGCGAAGTCGTTGCCACGACCCCTTCTCCAGCGGAGTACGGCACCTCCTCGAAGCGCAGCCCCTGGTTGCCCGCCGCGGCGACGGCCACCTTGCGGTAATGCGGATGGACAGTGGTTGGAACGAGAATCCGCTGTGATTTGGAGCGACGATTCGCGCGCACCGCCATGAGGCTCGCTTCGGCCACGGCAGAGGCGCCGTCGTACACCGATGCATTCGACACCTGCATCCCGGTAAGGCTGGCGATCATGGTCTGGTATTCGTAGATGAGCTGCAGCGTGCCCTGGCTGGCTTCCGCCTGGTAGGGCGTGTAGGCGCTGTAGAACTCACCGCGAGTCGTGATGGCCCAAACCGCTGCCGGAATATGGTGCTCGTAAGCCCCGGCCCCGATGAAGCACAACGGTCGGCCATCGGCACGCGCCCGCTCGCTCATCAGGCGGCCGACCTCCATCTCATTCAACTCGTCCGGTATGCCCGCAAGCGACTTCACTCGCAGGGTCGCGGGAATTTCGTCGAAGAGGTCTTCGATACTGGCGACACCGATGGCCGCGAGCATGGCCTCGACGTCGGCAGGAGTGTGTGGAATGAAGGCCATCAGTCACCCTCCTCCTGTTGAAGCTTGGTGTATTCGGCCGGTGACAGGAGCTCAGTCTTTGGTCCACCTGCCGTAGGCCGCACCCGCATGAGCCAACCCTCACCGTAAGAGTCGGTGTTGATCGTCTCGGGCTCGCTCGCGAGCTTCGGATTTCCCGCGAGCACTTCCCCCGTCACGGGGGCATAGACGTCAGAAGCCGCTTTTACCGACTCGACCACGGCACACGGCTCGCCCGCCTTCAAGGCGCGGCCCGCCTCCGGAACTTCAACGAATACGAGGTCGCCGAGCGCATGCTGGGCGTGATCCGTGATGCCAATTTCAATGCTGCCATCCGGCAGCGTTCGCAACCATTCGTGGGTCTTCGTGTACTTGAGATCGGCGGGAACCTTGCTCATCGGGAGTCTCCGTTTGAAGAGTGCTGTATCGTGTTATTGCAGCAGGGGCGCCACTGCTTGGCCGAACCGCACGAACGGCGGCTTCACCACCCGCGCGTTGAGGAGCTTGCCGCGGATATCCACCTGGACCTGTTGGCCGGTAGCGGCTGGTACGCGTGCGAACGCTATTGAGCGCTCGAGAGTTGGAGAGAACGTACCACTGGTGGTCACGCCCTCGCCGAGCCCGGGCACCACCACGCGCTGGTGACCGCGGAGCACGCCGCGCTCCTCCAACAGAAGGCCGACGAGTTTGCGCGGTGAGCCCTGCGCCTTGACGGCTTCGAGCGCCTCGCGCCCGATGAAGCGGCGTTCGCTCGGGTCCATCGCAACGGTCCAGGAGAGGCCCGACTCGAAAGGGTGGGTGGTTTCAGTCATGTCGTTGCCATATAAGTTCATGCCAGCCTCGAGCCGCAACGTATCGCGCGCGCCGAGACCGCAAGAAGCAACACCGAGCGAATTCAATTCACGCCACACCCGTTCTGCGTCGGACGCCGGCAGCATGACTTCGAAGCCGTCTTCGCCGGTATAGCCGGTCCGGGCGACGAACCAACCATCGATCTCACGACCGACGAAGGTATCGAGCTCGAGAGCGGTGGCCGCGCCGACCCGCGACAGGAGTTTTGCCGTCTTGGCGCGGCCTTCGGGTCCTTGTATCGCGAGCATGGCGAGTTCGGTGCGCTCGAGCACGCCGACATCGAACTCACGGGCATGGCGCCGGATCCAGGCGAGGTCTTTGTCGCGAGTCCCGGCATTCACGACTACCCGGAACCCGGAATCTGATAAGAAATAAACAATGAGGTCGTCGAGCACGCCCCCGGACTCGTTGAGCATGCAGCTGTAGAGGGCCTTGCCCGGCCGAACCAGCTTATCGACATCATTGGCGAGCAGCGTGCGCAGAAACGGCCGCACCCGCGCACCCTTGAGGTCGATGACGCACATGTGGGAAACGTCGAACACGCCCGCCGCGCGCCGGACCGCGTGGTGCTCGCCGATCTGGGAACTGTATTGGACGGGCATGTCCCAGCCACCGAAATCGACGATACGCGCGCCCAGCTCACGGTGGAGCTGGAATAAAGGGGTCTGTCTTCCCACGGGTCCTCCGGACTCGCCAAAAAAGCGTAAGTCCGCGACAAAAAAAGGCGGCAGACGCTTCTTCTATGAGCATCTGCCGCCCCTCTGTCCTGTGACCTGAGAGATCAGGCGTCAGTGGACGCCGCTCCCCTTCGGTGGGTGGACCTGCATGGGCGTCCACCTCTCTCCAGAGCCCGCACGGAAAATACCGATTTTTCCGCAGTCTGCCGTTCGTGGGCCTGAGCGTTTCCGGGCGGAACTTGCGCCTTCGGCGTTCCGGCACCAGGCCGGACTCTCTCCGAACAGACTGTATTCAAGCGAGCAGGTGGATCATACCAGCTCGGCCGGGGACTCGCCCGAGGGAGGGGGCGCAACACGGTGCCTCACCCTGTAGAATCGCCCTATCGCACGTTACGCCCTCCTTATGTCTATGGCTCAATCCACAGCCCATTCCCCCAGCCGCCGTACCTCGCTCCAGGTCGCCATCGGCGCCGTCCGCGTCGGCGGCAACGCCCCCATCGTCGTGCAGTCGATGACGAATACGGATACCGCGGACGTCGAAGGCACGACCCAACAGGTGAAAGCGCTCGCCCGCGCCGGCTCCGAGCTCGTCCGCGTGACAGTCAACTCGAGCGAGGCGGCCGCAGGCGTACCACTCATCCGTGACCGCCTCGATAAGCTGGGCATCAACGTCCCCCTCATCGGCGACTTCCATTTCAACGGCCACAAGCTCCTGCGCGAGCACCCCGCGTGCGCCGAAGCCCTCGCGAAGTACCGTATCAATCCCGGCAACGTGGGCCGCGGCAGCAAACGCGATCCGCAGTTCGCCGAAATGATCGAGACGGCCTGCCGCTATAACAAACCGGTCCGTATCGGCGTGAACTGGGGCAGCCTCGACCAGGATCTGCTGACGCGGCTGATGGACGAAAACTCCGCCAGCGCGCAGCCGCTGACGGCCCAACAGATCATGCGTGCAGCCGTCGCCCTCTCGGCGCTCGAGAGCGCGCAGCGAGCCGTCGACATCGGCTTGCCCCGCGACCGGATCATTCTCTCCGCGAAGGTGAGCGGAGTGCAGGATCTCATCGCGATCTATAGCGACCTCGCCGCGCGTTGCGACTACCCGTTGCACCTCGGGCTCACCGAAGCCGGTATGGGCTCGAAAGGTATCGTAGCCTCCACCGCCGGCATGTCGGTCCTATTGCAACAAGGGATCGGCGACACCATCCGTGTCTCGCTGACGCCCGCTCCCGGAGGCGACCGCACCCAGGAGGTGATCGTCGCGCAGGAAATCCTCCAGACGATGGGCTTGCGTTCATTTACTCCGATGGTCATCGCCTGCCCCGGCTGCGGCCGCACGACGAGCACCTATTTCCAGGAACTCGCCCAGGGCATTCAATCGCACATCCGCCATCGCATGCCCGAGTGGAGCCGCGAGTACGTCGGCGTCGAGGACATGACCGTCGCGGTCATGGGTTGTGTCGTCAACGGCCCCGGCGAGAGCAAGCACGCCAACATCGGCATCAGCCTTCCCGGCACGGGCGAGCGTCCGGTAGCGCCGGTGTATGAGGATGGCGCGAAGACCGTCACCCTGAAGGGCGACCATATTGCCGATGAGTTCCGCGAGATCGTCGAGCAGTACGTGAAGCGCAGCTATGTCCGTAAAGGCACGGCCGGCACAGCAGCGGCGACGAGCGCGCCCGCTTCAGCGGAAACCGCGTGACCGCCCTAGCCGATCGGAAGTGCAAAGCGTGTGAGGGCGGCGTCGCTCCCCTCACGCGTGATGAGGCGGAGACCTTTCGGAAAGACCTCGTCGGCGACTGGGTGGTCAACATGGAAGCCGGCGGCGTGCTTCGCAGGGCCTTTGCGTTCCGGGACTTCTACCGCACCATGAGCTTCGTGAACGCGCTGGCTCATATCGCCAACATCGAGGACCACCATCCGGACCTCGAGGTCGGCTACAACTATTGCCGGGTGGAGTTCACGACCCACTCGATCAAGGGACTGTCGGAGAACGACTTCATCATAGCGGCGAAGATCGACCGCATTCCGTTGAAGTAGGTTTGCTGTGCCGCCCGTCCCGGTCGGCGGTTAATCAACCCGCGCCCGACCGCTGCGCGACCCGCGGCAACTCTCCCCCCGTCCCCAACGCGCGCGCGATGAAAAATCGCTTCGCCTCCTGGCTCCGATTCACCCACCCCAGCCCCCGCTGCGCCAATTTCGACAGCGGCCCGCGTCCGTGCGCGAGGAACCGATCGAACGCGTCGATGGCCGAGCTCATGAACGCAACCTCGCTCTTTCGCCACCGCTCGTACTGTCGCAGCACTCTCAGTGCGCCGG
>DATBCZ010000290.1:0-8255 GCA_036270175.1 Steroidobacteraceae bacterium
TCATCCCCGGCGCTCGCGGAAGGACTTCAGCGGCGGGGCCATCTTTAGGATGCGGTAGATGGCCGCGGCGACGAACGGATTTCGGGCGGCTGGCCGCCGTCGTGACCATTCTCTAGCTGTGGCGTCGTCCGCAATGGGTCAGACTGAGAAATCTGGTCACGACCACAGCACTGCCGGTAAATCTCCAACAGCGGAACTGTTTAGCGACAGACCAGCACAGCCGGTCAGTGACATCCCGTGTCGCGGCGGGCGCTTTTGGATCAGCCAGCCACGAGGGCAAGCAAAAATGCAGAGATGGCAATCCGGCGGATTGTGCTCAAAGCACGTTATCGTTATGTGTGAAGCTGCGAGGACCTCCAATGACGCGACTGGGCCCGCGACGCGCCCAGGTTTATTTGGCACATCACTGCATTTTTTATGCGCGACTCGAACGCTCCCGGAAGAGTGCTGATCTTGCTACGCGGCTAAGGCCATTGGGGTTCCGGGAAGGCAAGCACCTCACCGGTGTAGGTCTCAACGACCTCACTGAACGGCATGCCGTCCGGCAGGGTCAGCACAGCACGATGCTCTAGCACCTCGTGGGGGACGTGCGCGTCGCGCCCTTTAGCTCGGGCAGCGGCGCCCCCATTTCCCAGCCCGGCGGCAGGGGCGACCAGAATAGCTTCGCCTACAGCGTCCGGCGACGGAAATTGAGCGGTTGCACTGCTCGGCCAAACGCGGTGTCGGTCGTGTCGAGCACCCGGTTCATCTCTGGTGTCAGCCGCGCCGGTACGTACCAGTTATCCGCTTCCGAGAGAACCCGGTCGCCGCAGGTGAGGCGCACTCTCCGGTGGCGGACAGATTCCGTCGCGCTGACGCTGAGGAGCTGGCGCTGCTCGTCCGTCGCCGCCCGGTAGGTGCGTGCGACACGCTCGGCGATGACGTGGGCAGGCGAGGCCAACCGGTGATCGGCGCACCAACGCTCTAGGGTCAGTGTAGCGCTGTCGTGGCTCAGAAGTTCCGTGTTCAAGCTTTGGAGGAGGGCGAACGCTTCGAGACGCGCGGTAGAGCTCTCCCGCCAAGGAAGCGCCCCGCCACCCTCGGCGCCCGTGTTGCTCGCGAGGAGCGTCAAGGCGAGCGACGCGAGTGTTTTGCGGATGCCAACATTCATCTTTCGCCTCCGCGTCGTTTACTCGCTCGCTTCGTTCGGGTCTTCGAGGCGGTTATAAGCCTCCACCTTCAGAAAAGACGCGACGCGCTTGACGGCGCCCGGCGATTCGAGAAAAACGAGATGGCCGACACCGTTGAAGATCGCGATTTCCGCTCCAGATCCAAGCCGATCTGCCCAGCACTGCGCCTGCTGGACGGGAAGGATCTTGTCCTGCTCGCCCCACAGGATGAGCGTCGGCACTGAGACGTGTTTCAGCCACCGGTCGAGCTTGGGATCGCAGCTGCGCTCCCAAATGACGCGGGCGAGCGAGGTCATTTCGCGATAGCGCGCCACCTTCATGTCAACCGTGACTTCGCTCTGGGTCATTTTCGCCAGCACCATTGGCGAGGCCGCAAGGGTAGACGGCAGGTCCTCGGGCGCAATCATGAACAGATCGACGCCCGGGTGTTCCGGAACTCGCAGACCGGCCGGGCACGCGAGCACTAGCCGGTGAACGCGATGGCCCTGGAATATCGTAAAGAGACTGGCGATCCAGCCGCCAAGCGAATGGCCGACCAAGTCGACCGGCTCGTGGAGCTTCAGCGCATCGAACAATGTCGCGTAGTGGACAACATAGTCGAACACGGAGCTAATCGTCAGATCGTCGTCCGAGCCGCCGAAACCCGGATGGACCGGCACGATCAGGCGATGTTTCTCGGCAAGCGGCAGAAGTTCGTCGAAGCCTCCGCCAGCACCCGCACCATGGAAATAGATCAGCGGCTTACCCTTGCCCGCTTCGATAACCTGCACACGTACGCCGTCGACCAGCAGGTCACACTTCCGAAACTCGGTCATTGGCGCCCTCTATTCCGCGGCCTTGAGCTCAGGCGATATCTTTCGCCTCAGTCGTGGGATCACTTCCTCAGCGAATAGGGTGATGTTCTTGACCGCCTTCCAATGCGGCATGTCGCCAACGTGCAGGTGCACGATTATGCGGCTGCTCTCGGCTTGTTCGCACCAGAAGGCGATGCGTTCAGCGACCTGGTCGGGTGTGCCGAGCACCGTGCGATAGACCGAGGTCAGCGCGTCCCAGGTGATCTCCGAGCCCTGAAAGACGCCAGCCTCCAGCCGCCGGCGGAGCCGGTCGATTGGCAGGTAGCCCGGCGGCGTATTCATCTGGGAGTTCGCGCGCAGCAGGTTGTTGAAATAGAAGAGGATGTGATCGCGCCCCTCTTCGATCGCCTTGGCCTCGGTCTCGGCCACATAGGGCATCGCCGAGATGATGATCGACTCGGAGTCCGGCGTATGGCCGTGCTTCACCGCCGTACTGCGATAGTTCTCGAATGATTTGAGCTGGCCGGCAATCGGTGTGAAGACTTGCGAATAGCCATAGCCCTTCTCGGCCGCGTATTGCACGGTATCTTCCGTGCCGGAACCGACGACGTAGATCTTCGGATGCGGCTTCTGATACGGCAGCGGAAACGGATTGAGGTATTTGTAGTGATAAAACTCGCCGTCGAATCTCGTTGGCCCCGGCTGGGTCCAGGCCTGCATCAGGACGTCCATGCTCTCGCGAAATCGCTCACGCGCGTTGGTTGGATTGAGGGGATTGACCCAGTATTCCATGCCGGTACCGAGCGGGAATGCGCATTCCAGCCGCCCGCCCGACAACACGTCGAGCATCGCGTATTCCTCGGCCAGACGATGCGGATAGGTGAGTGTGATCGGCGTGCCGAATACGCAGATGCGGGCTTGGCGGGTGCGGGCGATCAGCGCGCCGGCGATCACCGAGCATGACGGCATCAGGCTATAGAACGTCGAGTGATGCTCGTTGACCACCAGTGCGTCATAGCCGAGCTCATCGCCCAGCACGAGTTCATCGAGGTACTCTTTGTAAAGCTTACGCCCCTTTTCGGGGTCGAAATGCGTGTTGGGAATATCGACCCATTGGCCCTGCGCGCGGCCCGGCACGACATCCGGGTACGGCATGAAGTGCATCAGGTAGAACTGGAGCCGATCCGGCATCGACATCGTCCGTCCTCTCGCTCATTCAAAGATCATAGCTAGCTATGATTTCGTTGGCTGCAAACAAGAGGTACGGGCAAAAATTAACCGCGCCGTTCGGCGCGAAGGTTTTCGGTCATCAGGTCGACGAAACGATAGAACTCCTCGAGTTCGGCGGTGGTGAGGCCTTTGGAGGCCACTTTCTGGACGTCATGGGCGGCCGCAGCAATCACATCGCTCAGCCGGCGGCCGCGGGCGGTGAGCTTGACCAGGCTCTTTCGGCCATGTTTCGGATCCGGCGAGCGCTCGATGATGCCGTCGCGTTCCATTCGGCGCAGCGTGATTGCCATGGTCGGCTGCTCGATACCGATCAGGCGCGACAACTCGCTTTGCGTGGTTTGCTGGAGATGCAAGAGCCAGGCGATGACAGGATAGGCGCCGGGCAAGACGCCGTGCTGCACCGTACGCTCCGCCAAGCTCCACACGATGTGACGGCCTAGTGTGTTGACGGCGAGTCCGAGAATCCGTTCGCTGCCTTCCGGCAAGGTAGGACCGGCCGGCGTCGCATTCGGTTTCTTCTTTACAGAACGTTTGGCCATGTTCCTCAGATTAACGTGCGCGGGTTGTGATCTTCGCCGAGTCGTACAGGCGTTATTGAGATACGACTAACAACGAGAATATTCCACTTGAAGTCGAGTGTAGGTTTTGCCGTCTCGATGGCCTGCCCATGTCGGATCCGGGTCAAGCAAAGAAGACCGGGCTCGATCGGCACACGGCAGGTCCTCCCTCAACAGCTGAAGTCCTCGCTGACGACCATCACTGCCGATGAGTGCCAAAAGCCGACCTTAGGCACTGCGAGCGTCATAGACCTCGCTGGTGCCGCGAAGAGTGGAATGCGCATCGCTGAAAGCTCTCGTCGCATGGATGTGTGGTGAGGGGCCATGTTGCGCATCGGCGCACTGAAGGCTGATGTTGTCCCTGGCAACTGCGCCGCAAGGTGCCGCGAAGCGTACATGAGGCTGCGCGCGACGCCTTCAGAAGTCTTGGCCCGCACACCCGAATATCTCTAGTTATGCCGCGAGCGTAAGAAGGTCGAGATGCTGTTCGCGCATCTCAAGCGCATGCTCAAACTCCAATCGTCTTTATACTGGCCCGGGCCAACTCGCTCTCATCACCAATACCGGATTGCATAAGAACCCTGGGCGTTTTGATCGCGCCGAGCGAAAGGACGATCTCGCAGCGAGCGGCCATCCGATGACACTGACCACGGTGAAGGAATTCGACTCCGACGGCGCGCTGGCCGTACAATACGATACGCTTCACCAGCGCGCCGGTGAGCATTGTGAGGTGCGGCGATCCATATAGGGGTACGCATAGTTTCGGAAGACAGACTGCCGCCGGCCGTCACAAATGCGCAGGTTGGCAATAGCCGCACCTCCTTCACCCTCCATCATCTCAGCGTTCTGGTCGTCGAAGGTTGGAATGCCGAGGGATCCCGCGGCTTCCAGCATGGCGGGGGCGATTGGACTAGGATCCCGCGCCGGTTCCACATAGACGAGGCCGCCCTTGCCGCGCCGCCTTGGGTCAGGTGTTCCCTGCCAGTCTTCGATGCGACGGTATATGTCGAGGACGGCTTCACAGCCCCAACGCGGATCGCCTGCTTCATCAGCGAAATAATTCCAGTCACTTTTGTGTCCGCGCGACCACATCAACGCGTTGATGCTCGAACTGCCACCGAGCACCTTTCCCGCGTTGAGCGGAAGCCGGCGCCCCTTGAGGCTTCCGCGTTGTCCGCAATGTCCGTGGCAACGACTTTCAGGCCCTTCGCAAGAAAGAGCGCTGTCCAGCTCGCGCCGATTACGCCAGTGCCGATCACGGCGATCGTTCTGATGGGCTGACGCATCCAGGGTCTCCTCTGAGAGGCCGGCAGGGTCTCGAGTTCCGCTATGGCCGTTGGTCAGGTCCCGGGTTCCGACACCTTTGGAGCCCGCTTCTCGAGGAATGCGCGTATCCGTGCCCTCGCCTCATCCTCGGCCGCGGCCACGGAGAACATCAGGCTTTCCAGCAGCAGTCCCGTCTCCGGATCGGCGCGGGCGGCGCGCGGCAGCGCGTGGATGATGGCAAAGTTGCTCAGCGGGGCATTGGCGGCCGCGCGCAGCGCGATCTCAATCGCCTTCGACAAGCCGTCCCCCGGCTCTGCGAGATAATGAGAGAGGCCGAGCGCCTGGCCTTCCTCAGCTCCGTAGGTGTGGCCCGTCAGCATCATATCCATCATACGCGGCACGCCGATCAGCCGCGGAACCCGCACCGAAGCGCCGCCGCCCACGAAGATTCCGCGACCGCCCTCGGGCAATCCATAGAACGTGCCACGCTCCGCCACGCGGATATGCGCCGCGGCGGCCAGTTCCAGTCCACCGCCAACGACCGCGCCGTGCAGGACAGCGATCACCGGCACATCGCCGTATTCGATTTGGTCAAAGACGCGATGCCAGGCGCGGGAACCGAGCAAGGCCGTCGAAGTGTCGATCTCTGCCACCGAGGCGAGGTCGACGCCGGCACAGAAATGATTACCTTCGCCGTGCAAGACGACCGCACGGACGCTGGGCGCTAACGTGCTGAAGAAACGGCCGATGCCCTGAACCATCGCAAGATCGAGCGCGTTGCGCTTGTCCGGACGCGATAGGCGCAGGATGGCGATCTCGCCCCGCATTTCAGCGGATAGCGACGCTGGCATGTCGCGTGTTGCGGTATCCGACGCCTTGCGGTGGCTGTCACTGTCGTCGCGGGCAAGCATTGCAGTGTGGGTGTCAGGCATAAACCCCTCCGGATTTTAGTGTTAATGTATACGCACATTGACATTGGCCCCCAGACCATTCAAGGCGGCCATCGCGGAAGCAAAGGGCCGAGAACGAGTACTCATCAGCACCCACAATGACGGCGGAGTTCATGGCATTAACTCTGCCGGTCAGGAAGATGGACCGTCAGCCCATCGAGCTCGGGTCCGATCTTGAGCTGGCAACTGAGCCTGCTGTTCGCTCGGCGCTCGCTCGCGGTGCCGTCAAGAAGGGCGTCTTCCTCGGCGCTCATCGGCGGGAGGCGCTCTATCCAATCGCGATCTACATAGACGTGGCAGGTGGCGCACATGGCGTTTCCACCGCATTCAGCGAGAATTCCGTCCAGGCCGCGACCCGTGGCCGCCTGCATTACGCTCAGCCCGTTGGAAGCTTCGAGCGTGTCTCGCTTTCCGCTCGGATGCACGTAGACAATTCTGGTCATAGTCAGGATCTCAAACAGTTGAAGAGCGTAGTGCTATCGGGAGCTCGGCCAGTCCGCGCAGCGTGTTGTTGTAAGCCCGTCTGGTTGGCCCCACGATATCGATGGAGGCGACGGACCGAGCCATGGCGGTCAAAAGCACCTCGCCCTCGAGCCGCGCGAGGAGCTGGCCAACGCACATATGCACCCCCGATCCGAAACCGACGTGACCGCTGGTGCGCCGTGTGATGTCGAAAGTGTCGGGGTGGTCCCAGCGACGCGGATCACGGTTCGCCGCGCCAAGAAACATCAAGACCTTTTCACCTTCCGGGATCTCGACGTCGCCTATGCGGACCGCCCTTGTCGTGGTGCGGAAGAAGGTCTGGACCGGGGATTCGAACCTTACCGCCTCTTCGAAAGCGGCACGTCCCAGCGACGGGTCTTGACGCAGCCTTTGACATTGCTCCGGGAAGCGCGCCAGGCAATAGATGGCGGCACCAATACCGTTTATTGTCGTGTCCAGCCCGGCCGTCAGCAGCGTGCGCACCAGCACTGGCGCCTCGTCCTTGGTGATCTCGCCCGTATCGGTCGCAGCATGGATCTGCGCGCCCAGCCCGCCGGGGGCGAGGTTCTCACGCTGGCACTGCTCGGTGACCCAGGCGGCGTGTGGAGCGGCGCGCTCGAGCGCTTGCTGCCGTAGCTCGTTCGGCGGGCCGAATGCGTTGAAGGCGAGATTGGCGTAGGGCAGCAAGTGCTCGCGACCTTCTTGCCGCAGCCCGACTGCATCCGGAAAGACCGATAGGGGGAATGCCTGCGCGAGCTCAGCGATGGCGTCGAAGCGGCTCTTCCGCGCGATTTCCCGCACTTTGGCTTCGGCCGCTGCAGCGAAGCCCGCGCGCAATTGCTTCATCACCGCTGGTGACAGCACACGGTTGAGGACCGCCCGCGCCCGATCGTGCTCCGGTGGATCGGTCTCCAGCACTAGGCTGGGCGGGCGCCACGGCTTCTCCTTGGCGAAATCGGCCATGCCCACTCCGCGGCCCGAGCAGAAAGTCCGCCAATCGCTCAGGACGGCGTGCACCTCCTGGTACCGCGCCACCGCCCAGACCCCATATCGGCTCAGCCATACCACCGGTCCTGCTTCACGCAGGCTCGCATGTACAGGAAAGGGATCTTCGAAGAACTCGATCGAAAAGGGGTCGACGTCGGATGCGGGCGCCCTGCCCGGCGCTTCCGACTGAGAAGGGGGCGATCGGCGGGCCGCGTGGTGGCTAGGCACCTTGACGCTGCGGGTTTCCATGGTATTCTCCAGTGCCAATTGGGTGGGATTGCTCTTCTGACGCACTTTCACCAATACTGGGGCGCACTGTTCGCCGCCGGCGCGTTGACTGGAGCCTGATCTGTCGGCCATCTCCAGCGGGCTCGGCTCACCGCTCCGGTCGCGCAGATATTTGGCGCAGGCATACGACAGATCGACGACATTGCCGTCGTGCAGCGCACCGGTCCGGCGATGGGGCCGAATACGACAATTCTCATTGGATGCGCCTCGTTCCTTTATGGCCCCTCAGTAAGGCAGGCCGACATAATTCTCCGCAAGTGCCGTCTGCGCCGCCTCAGATCGCGCCAACTTCTCGAGCTCGGCCCATTGGATCCTCTGATCGAAACCGCTGTCCTCGGGGAAGCGGTGGAGGAGCCGCGTCATCCACCACGAGAAGCGCTCGGCTTGCCACACGCGGGCGAGCGCCTTGTCCGAATACGTGTCGAGAGCTGCCGCGGACTTCGTGTCATAGAACTCGAAGAGGGCCTGCGACAGATAGTGGGCGTCGCTGGCTGCGAGATTGAGGCCCTTGGCGCCGGTCGGCGGCACGAT
>DATBCZ010000291.1:0-1767 GCA_036270175.1 Steroidobacteraceae bacterium
CGATGGATCACTCAGCGCGGGCGCGATGTCATTGATCACGACACATTGAGTCTCCACGCCCTCCTCGGTATCCGTCTTGGCGAACCGTTGCTGAATGAGTTCCCACATGCGCTCGATCTTCGCAGCGTCGAGATCGCGCAGTTCGACAGGGAATTCCACCCGTCCGGGAATGACATTGACGGCACCCGGCTCCGCTTTCATGTAGCCGACAGTACCAACCTGGCGGCCCGATTCCGCCCGCACGACTTCGCGGACCACCAACAGATCGCGGGCTGCGGCGGCAAGGGCGTCCTTGCGTCGATTCATGGGAGTCGTGCCAGCGTGATTGGCGACACCCGTTGCCACGCACCTCCAGCGCTTCAAACCCACGATACCCTGCACGATGCCGATCTGCACTTTTGTCTCGTAGAGATTGGGGCCCTGCTCGATGTGCAATTCGATCACGGCGGCTAACGAGCCACGGGCTATGCGAGCATCGGCCAGGTGTGCCGGATCCTGTCCGTAGCGCCTCAGCCAGTCGGCGAGGGTGAGTCCATCCTCACCCTTCCGATCGAGAATCTCAGGCCCGAGGGAGCCCGCCGCAACCCCGGAACCCAGGGCACCCACTCCAAAGTGAGGTCCCTCCTCGTTGGTCCAGACGACGACTTCGAGCGGATGACGGGTTTTGACATGACCGTCGTTCAGGGCGCGGATCACCTCGATGGCACCCAAGGTGCCCACGGACCCGTCGAAAGCGCCCCCTTTCGGTACCGAGTCGATGTGCGATCCGAACAGCAGTGTCGGCAGCTTCTCGGAGCCGGCGCGCCGGCCGAAAATATTTCCCGCCGGATCGACGCGAACCTCGAGCGCCGCGGCTTTCATGAGGTCCATGACGTAGGCGCGTGCGTCGAGCTCAGTCTGGGAGAAACCGAGGCGGGTGACGCCACCTTCGGGGTTACGGCCGAACTCACTCAACTTCTCGAGTGTGCCCTGGAGACGTTCGGAGTTGATATGACGCGCCTGGGCAGGCGCGGCCTCGGGGCGTGCGGGTGCGGGTTGGCTACCGAGTGTTAGCACCAGGAGCGCTGCCCCGGCGGTGGCGAGCATACGGGTCGGAGTGGGTAGCTTTCGGGATTTTTTCATTATTTGCACCCCTTGTAGGCGCGCGAAGGATATAGGATGAGGCCGAATAACGCACTCCGGCGTTGCGATAGTTGCTCTCCAGGTCAGAACGGTCTATTTCTCGTATATGACGCCCTCTGCGCCCGTATCCGACCTCACGACGCTCATTGCGTCCATGAGTCCGAGGCTCAATAGCGGGGTCCTTGCATTTATCAATGTCGCTGGGGAGCGCAAGCCGGCTTGGGAGGATGTGGTCGCGGCGATCCGCGAACCCGAAGGCCTGTCGCTGGTGGTGCCACTGGAGGTGGCTGAACAGCTCGGCGCGGCGGTTCTCTTCCGGGCCGCGTGGATCACGTTGACCGTGCAGTCGGATCTTCAAGCGGTGGGGCTGACTGCTGCGTTTTCCCGGGCGCTCGCCGATGTTGGCATCAGCTGCAATGTAGTGGCCGGTGCCTACCACGATCACATCTTCGTGCCACACGAGCAGGCATCGGACGCGATGGCCGCGTTGATGTCACTACAGCAAGCGGCGGCACGCGATCGGCCGGGTTAATATAGGAGCGAGCGTCTACTGAACAGGCTTATTGATGAGTATTGTGTTGATCGGCGATTTTTCCGCGGCGGCTTACGAGACGTGGAGGGTGCGGCTTGCGCCGCATCTGCCGG
>DATBCZ010000292.1:0-6579 GCA_036270175.1 Steroidobacteraceae bacterium
CGAGATCCTGATTTCCGCAGCCGCCTTTCACATCGATTGGAAGAACATCCAACAGCAGGTCGCCCTCCCCTGCGGTTCCTACTTCGACATCAACGGCGACAAGGCCAGGATCAACGGCGGCGAACTCGAAGCGCTCGGTCATGTAACCTCCGCCCTGCAGGTGCGAGGCGGTTTTGGCTATGAAAGCACTTCGATCACGGCCCCGGGTGCGCTGGGCATCGTCGGGCTCACGCCGGGGACACGCATTCTCGGCACTCCCGCCGTCACGGGCTCGGTAGGCACGGTCTACAAGCAGCCTCTGTTCGGCGCTACGTCAGGCTTCATCTCGGTCGATTACAGCTATACCGGCGACAGCATCTCATTGCTGAACGGCGGCGGCGGCACAACTGCGACTCGTCCGTCGTACTCACTCGTGAACACCCGCTTCGGGATCGACTGGGGAAACTCGGAGCTCGCCTTCAACATCCGCAACCTCACCAACGCCAAACCCAACCTGGGAGACATCGGATATGTCGGCTATGCGCAGTACAACGCCGCGGGCACGATCATTCCGCAGGTGGCGACAATGCCGCCCGTGACGTTTACCCTGGAGTTCAAGCAAAGCCTCTGAGGTGGGAGGGCTTGCCGACTACGCTACCAGTGAATCGCTGTACCGGGCGAGGTAAAAACCAGCGTCGCCGAAGCTCAGATCAATCATCGTCAGACGCTTGAAGTAGTGGCTGACGATGAACTCATCGACGACACCCATAGCGCCGTGCAACTGCACGGCCTGTTGACCGACAAAACGCGAGGCCTGACCAACATAGGCCTTCGCTGCGGATATCGCACGACGTCGCTCGCCCGCATCTTCCGTGTCGGCATGCACGGCCGCCAGGATAGCCATGGAGCGAATCTGCTCGCCCGCGATATACATGTCCGCCATCCTGTGTTGCAGAGCCTGGAAGGTGCCGATGGGAACCCCGAACTGTTTGCGGCTCTTCAAATAGCTCAGCGTCGCCTGGTTCAAGGCGGTCACCACACCCAGTGCCTCGGCGCAGAGCGCTGCAACGGCCTGATCTACCGCCCGCTCCAGGATGCCCAGCGCCTTCCCAGGGGCGCTGATCACGGCATCATCCTCGACTTGCACGTCATCGAGTTGTAGGTCGCCCGCTCTGCTGCCCGACTGAGTTGGATATCCAACGAGAGTCAGACCAGGAGCGTCGCGGCGCACGAGAAACAGCGAAATGCCGTCCGGCTCGGACACGGAAGCGCTGCTGCGCGCCGAAACCAGGAAGTAGTCCGCCGACGGCGCATCGAGCACCATCGTCTTGGCGCCACGAAGGATCCAACCGTTCCCGCGTCTCACGGCACTGCATGCGACATGTGACAGGTTATAACGACCGGTGCCCTCGTAGGGGGCGAGTGCAACCTGGAGTTTCCCGGCAGCGATTTCCGGCAACAGGGCCGCCCGCACCGACTTGGGAGCCGAATCGCGAATCAGGCCACCACACAGCACAACCGTACTCAGGTAGGGCTCCAGCAGGAGCCCCTCCCCCACCTGCTCCATCACGGCCATGACGTCCACGGCGTTCCCGCCCAACCCGCCAAATTCTTCGGGAAAGGGCAATGCCAACAACCCCAGGTCGGCATAACGCGCCCAGGCCTCGGCGGAATAACCCAAGGGCGAGCGCGCCAGCGTCCGGCGCCGCTCGAAATCATAATCGCGGGCAATCCAGCGTCGCAGCGTCTCCTGCAAAGCCAACTGCTCCTCGGTATAACGGAAATCCACCGCCTTCTCCTTAAAGACCCAACACTAGTTTGGCGATGATGTTCTTCTGGATCTCGGTCGAGCCGGCATAGATCGTGGTTTTGCGCTGGTTGAAATACTGGCCGGTCACCGGCGCGTCCGGCAGGTTGGCCATCGCAGCGGGGCCCAGGGTGAGCATCTGCAACTCCGCCAGCTCCTGGATGATCTCGGAGCCTTTGATCTTCAGTGCCGAGACTTCGGGCCCCGGCGCGCGGGCACCCGCGGCCATCGCGGACAGCATGCGCAGGTTGGTAATCTCGAGCGCCATCAACTCGAGCTCCACCCGCACGATACGATCGCGAAAGCGCGCATCCTCCCATAACGGCCGGCCATTCACGTTCGCCGTCATCGCCATCTGTTTGAGGCGCGACAGGTTCCGTTTGCAATTGCCGATACCCGCGGTGTTGGTGCGCTCGTGCCCGAGCAGAAACTTGGCATAGGTCCAGCCCCGGTTCTCCTCGGCCACCCGGTTCCCCACCGGCACCCGCACATTGTCGAAGAAGATATCGTTGATCTCGTGCTCGCCATCGAGCGTGATGATCGGGCGCACCCGGATCCCCGGCGACTTCATGTCGATCAGGAGGAATGAGATGCCTTCCTGCGGCCGCCCTTCGGTCTGGGTCCTGACCAGGCAGAAGATCCAATCGGCATACTGTCCGAGCGTATTCCAGGTTTTCTGGCCATTCACGACGTACTCGTCACCGGCGCGTACCGCGGCCATGCGTAACGAGGCCAGGTCGGAGCCCGAGCCCGGCTCGGAATAACCCTGACACCACCAGTGCTCCCCCGAGATAATCCGCGGCAGGAAATATTCCTGTTGGGACACGCTGCCGAATGTCATCAACACCGGCGCGACCATTTTCACCGCGAACGGAATCTGCGGCGGAGCGCCGGCGGTGGCGCATTCTTCCTCGAAAATGTGTTGCTGGAAGACACTCCAGTCGGCGCCTCCGAAGCGGCTGGGCCACATCCCGGCGCCCCAACCGCGGCGATACAGGATCCGTTGCCAGCGCAGCATGTCGTCCTTTTCCAGGCGCCCTCCGGAGCGGACCTTGTCACGGATCTCCTCGGGTAGCTCGGCCGCCAGAAAAGCGCGGACTTCGGCGCGAAACGCCTGTTCCTCGGGACTGAAATTCAAATGCATGAGGTTGTATCGCCTCGCTGGGAAACGGCGGCCTTTTCACGTTCCTGGAGCTCGCGCCATTGAATCTTGCCAGATCCTGATTTCGGCAAGGACTCCACGAAGGCAACCACTCGCGGTACTTTATACGCCGCCATGTTTTCGCGGCACCAGTCGATCACGGCCTGCTCCGTGAGGCGCTCACGCCACTCGGGCCGAACGACCACCAGCGCCTTCACGGTTTCGCCCCGATGAGCGTCCGGGATACCGATCACGCAAGCTTCCAGCACCGCAGGGTGTTGGTACATGAATGTCTCGACCTCGCTGGGCCATACCTTGAACCCGGAGGCGTTGATCATGCGCTTCAGGCGATCGACCATGAAGAAATAGCCGTCTTCATCGACCCTGCCAAGATCGCCGGTGCGTAAGAAGCGCTTACCGTCGATCTCGACGAAGGCCGCGGCGGTTTGCTCCGGCCGGTTCCAGTATCCCTGAAATACCTGCGGACCGTGCGTGACAATCTCACCCACCTCCCCGCTGGGCAGTTCCTGCAGGGTCACCGGATCGACGACGCGTGAATCCACGCCATAGATCGGGATACCCAGGCACTGCTGTTTCGCCCGGTGGGGAGGATTGATGTGCGTGGCGGCGATGGTCTCGCTCAGCCCGTAGCCCTCGAAGTAGGTAATGCCCCGCTCCTGCAGACGCTGCGCGACCGCTGCCGGCATGGCCGCACCGCCGCCGCTCAACCGCCGGATCGAGGAGAGATCATAGCGATCGAGATTGGGGTTGGAGAAGAAATCCTGGTTCAGAGTTGGAACGGAAGTCCAACCGGACACCCGGTACCGTTGCACACACTCGGCCGCCACGTCACGATTCCAGCGGGGCAGTATCACGACAGTGTTACCGCAGTACATCGGAGCATTCATGCTTCCCTGCATACCCGTCACATGGAAGAAAGGAACGAGCGCGAGTTGGGTTGCCTCCGGCTGTGTATCGAACCACTGTATCGAAGCCACCAACGTATGCATCGTGCTGCGGTGAGTATGCATGCAGCCTTTCGGTTCGCCGGTGGTACCGGATGTGTAAGGCATCACGCAGAGATCGTCGGGCCCTGCCGTCATGGGACCTGGAGCGAGACCCATCGCCTGCACATCATTCCAGAGAGTCAGACCGGGACCCGCCAGTTCACGACGCGGGGCCTGCACGAAGTCGGGCACCGGGAGATCGGTCGGCGTGCGCAGATAGTCCGCGTAGGCAGCCACGATAATTCGCTCGAGCTCCGGACTTCCGACCAACGGCTCGACACGCGGAAAGAGTTCCTGTGACACGATGGCGACCCGGGCTCCCGCGTCTCGCGCGCACCGCAGGAATTCCTGCGTGAGATACATAGGGTTGAGAGGAACCACGACGGCGTTGGCGCGCAGAATCGCGTAGTACGCGATGACGAATTGCGGGCTATTCTGCATATAGAGCAGAACACGGTCGCCTTGGCGGATCCCGCAGCGCTGCTCGAGATATCCCGCCAGGCGTTCCGCCGCCGCGACCACCTCGGCAAAAGTGATCCGCGTGTCGTAATAGATGAGGCAGGCCTTGTCAGGACGACGGCGCGCCGAGACCTCCGCGTTGTAAAACACGTTGGTCGCCGGCAGGTCCAGGTGATGCAGCGAACGCTCCGGCCAAAATTTGAAATGCTGTGCCGACATACGCCCACGTTACGGAAAAGCCCGGGAAACGCCGCACCCCAGGCGCCAGATTATTGTCTCCCGACGCCAATCCCGCCGCTCGCGGGCTGAGTTCGCGTCACGCTGTCGATAAACTCGATGGTGTCCTTGAGTGCGGTCGTGCGCCATCGCGCCAAAGGCGCAAACGACGCCACGGTGTCCGCATGACCTCGATGCGCGTAAAGGTGCAACTCCACCCGCCGGTGATCTTGTAACATCGCGTCACGCAGTTGTACGGCTTCCTGCGGAAGCACTTCTTTGTCGTCGGTTCCATGCAGGAGCAGCGTGGGCGGCGAGCGCGCGTCGACAAATCGAATCGGCTGCCAGTCGGCCGCCGTGTAGGGAGCCGGGAAAGTGGCGCGCTCGGTGTCCGTCTCCGGTACCAACACGTAGGTGCCCGAGAGACCCACCAGTCCCGCGATCGAGTCGGGATCCGCGCCAAACTTCCGCAGGAACTCATGATTGAACGCGAGGAACGCGGCGGTGTGTCCGCCCGCGGAATGTCCCATGAGAATGATGTGATGTGGATCGCCACCTAATTCCTGCACATGTTGCTCGACCCAGGCCACCGCCTTCGCTCCATCCTCGTCGAAGGCCGGAAAAGACACCTGTGGGTACAGCCGGTAGTCCGGCAGGACCGCGACAAAGCCGCGCTCGGCGAGTGTCGTTCCAACAAAACGATAGTTCGACTTCTTGCCCTTCACCCATGAGCCGCCATACCAGAAGATGACGACCGGTCGATTTGTCGCCTGCCGCGGCGAGTAGACGTCCAGGCGCTGGCGCGGATCCTGCCCGTACGGCAGATCGGCGTGACGGTCGACCCGATCGAATTCCGTGGGCGCATTGGCCAGCACGAACTGGGTGCTGCTGCAGCCGGTCAGGAGCAAAATCAATGCAATGCAGGAAAGACGCCTCATCAGTCCACTATGCATGGACATGCTACCTCCGCTCAAGGCTGGCTCCAGTGCGCGTTTCGCGCTGGCGATACGATCATTTAACGGCAAAAATAGGGATCCGGTGATATCAGTGTCCGCAGCGCAACGCTCCGTCCCCGCATCGATTCACTCGAATGAGTGACTCCGTTTGACAGGGGGCGAGGCGCTACAGTAAGAACAGCGTAAGAACCGACGAAAGTAGTAGAACACGGGGCCGCGTCGAAGTTGGAGCTAGGGAGATGTCAAACGTCAAAGAACGCGAGGGCAACGTTATCGTGTTGCACCGTCGCTATGATGAGCGGTTCGTCCGCTTCATCCGGGCTTTTGTAGCCATAACCGATCCCTGCCCCGATACCGAGCTGGAAGTGACCGACGGTCATCCGGCGGAGCAGGTGCTTTTCGATATCGATGTCGACGGCCATCGCTACCTGCTCATTAAAACCGTACCGGTGGAGCGCTGTGCGCTGTCTTTGAGTCCCCGGGAACGCGAAATTGTGCGGATGGTGGCGCTGGGTCGCCAGAATAAAGTGATCGCGTCCGTGCTGAACATCAGTTCCTGGACGGTTTGCACCCACCTGCGGCGCATCTTCGCCAAGCTGGGCGTGACCTCGCGGGCGGCGATGGTTGCGAAAGTCGCCGACATTGAAGGTGCGATCGATCTGAAGGAAACCCTCGAGAGCGCTGCACCGCAACGTCCCGCTTGAGCTCGGCGGGGCGTTCCCGCGACCGCGCCGCCTCTGCGTTGCGCTAACCGCCGCGTGGCTCCGACAGTGATGCCCCGACCGCGCTGCGCACGGGCACTCTCAGGGGCGAGCCCTACCCCCTTCGCTGCCATATGCTTCGCCCAGGGGCTCTTTCATGGGCGATCGCATGCACATCCCCTGCCGCTCGGGCCGGCCGCGCTCGCTCCGACAATTACTGCACAGGTTCCTGAATGACCGGTTTCAACCGTCGCCAGTTTATCAATTCAACACTTTTCAGCGCAGCAGCAGCCAGTCCCACCCTCACCCGGAT
>DATBCZ010000293.1:0-4853 GCA_036270175.1 Steroidobacteraceae bacterium
CGGATGGCGATAGAGGATATCGGGCTCGCGGACCCGCGCGCGTTCGCCATGACGTTAGACGCTTGGGAGGCCTATGATCGCCTCGGCAGCCCGGAAGGTGAGTTAGCGATCGCCAACGCTGTCGTCTACCTCGCCTGCGCCGCGAAGAGCAACGCGGTGTATGTTGCGATGGGCGAGGCTAAGGCCGATGTCGAGAAGTACGGCACGTTGGATGTGCCGCTGCGCTTCCGCAATGCCGCTACCGCCCTGATGAAAAACCTGGGCCATGGTCGGGACTACCGCTATGCGCACGAGGAGCCGGATGCCTACGTGGCGGGCGAGCGCTATCTGCCGGACGACATGCCGGATCGGCGCTACTACCGCCCGGTCGCCCGTGGACTGGAATTGAAGATTGGTGAAGCGCTCGCGCGGCTGCGAGCCCGGCAGACCGATGGGCCAGCCAAGCCCCCCTCGAAAGGTTGAACTGACGTGATTGATCCGAAGCTGTTGCGTTCCGATCCCGATGCCGTCGCCCGCAATCTGGCGCGGCGCGGCTACAAGTTGGATGTTGAGGCGCTGAAAGCGTTGGAGGACAAGCGCAAGCCGTTCCAGGTGGAGTTGGATCGACTGCGCTCGGAGCGCAACGCCAATGCCAAAGCCGTAGGTATGGCCAAAGGTCGAGGCGAGGATGTGGCGCCGCTCATTGCCAAGGGCGAGCAGTTGACACAGGGCCTGGCGAAAGCCGAAGAGGACCTCACGGCCGTGCAGGCCGAGCTCGAACAGTGGCAGCTCGGTCTGCCTAACCTGCTGCACGAGTCGGTTCCAGATGGGCAGGACGAAACTGCGAATGTCGAAGTGCGCCGCTGGGGCGAGCCGCGTGCGCTGGGTTTCAAGGCGCGCGACCATATCGAGCTCGGCGAGCGTCTCGGCGGGCTGGATTTTGAGGCGGCGGCGCGTATTTCCGGGGCCCGGTTCGTGGTGATGAAGGGGCAGGTCGCGCGGCTGCATCGTGCGCTCGCGCAGTTCATGCTGGATCTGCACACGGGTGAACACGGGTACACCGAGGTCTACGCTCCCTATCTCGTGCAGAAGCAGGCGCTGGTGGGCACGGGACAGTTGCCGAAGTTCGAACAGGATCTGTTCGCGGTGCGTGGGGAGCAGCCCGATATGGGCCCGGCCTTCTATCTCATTCCCACGGCGGAAGTGCCCGTGACGAACCTGGTGCGCGATCAGATCGTGCCGGCGGAGCAACTGCCTCTGAAGTACGTGTGCCATACGCCGTGTTTCCGTTCCGAAGCGGGGGCGGCGGGCAAGGACACGCGCGGCATGATTCGTAACCACCAGTTCGACAAGGTTGAGTTGGTGCAAATGGTGCGTCCGGCGGATTCGTATGCGGCGCTGGAGCAACTGACGGCCAACGCCGAAGAGGTGTTGCGGCGGTTGGAAATTCCGTATCGCACGCTGGCGCTGTGCGCGGGGGACATCGGGTTTGGTAGCGCCAAGACGTATGACTTGGAGGCGTGGCTGCCGGCGCAGGAAAAGTATCGCGAGATTTCCTCTTGCAGTAACTTCGAGGCATTCCAGGCGCGCCGGATGCAGGCGCGCTGGCGCAACCCGGATGGCGGGAAGCCGGAGCCGTTGCACACGCTGAACGGCTCCGGGCTCGCGGTCGGGCGCACGCTGGTGGCGGTGTTGGAGAACTACCAGTACGAGGACGGCTCCGTTGCGGTGCCGCAGGTGCTACGGCCGTATCTGGGTGGCAGGGAAGTGCTGCAGCCCTAGGTCGTGAGTCGCTATCGATTGGCGAGCATGGACCATCGATAATCGATAGTCCTATACTGCGGTGGCATGAAGCGTACGCCACGCAAACCGCGTTCCACGCAGGATCGGGATCCGCTTTTCAACCAGTCGGTGGAAAAGGCGTTCGCGATCCTGGAGGCGTTTGGCGGCGAGCGGCGAGCGCTCAACTTGAGCGAAGTGTCCACGGCAGTGGGCATGACGAAGAGCTCGGCGCAACGCTGCACTCACACTCTGGAGCGTCTCGGCTATCTGCGGCGCGATGCCCGGGTGAAGCGCTGGGTGTTGACGCCGCAGGCGCTCAACATGGCGCACTCGTATCTTTCGGGCCACCCGCTCATCGAGCAGGCGACGACTCATCTCATCGACCTCAACCAGGCGAGTGGTGAGTCGGTGAGTCTGTCGGAGCCGTACGAGACCGACATGGTGTTTATCGCCCGGTTTCCGAGTCACAAGCGCTTTTTCATTCATATGCCGGTCGGTCGGCGCCTGCCGATGTTCTGTACGGCCTCCGGGCGGGCTTATCTGTCGGGGTTGCCCGCGGCCGAGGTGCAGAAGTTGCTGCGGCGCTCGACTCTGAAGCAGTTCACGCCACAGACACTGACCGATCCGGTGGAGATTGTCAGGCAGATCGAGGCCGCGCGTGAGGCGGGGTACGCGTGGGCTGACCAGGAATACTACAGGGGCGATGTCACTATCGCCGCGCCGGTATTCGGCGATGACGGTGCGCCGGTCGCCGCCGTGAACATCTCGGCGCCGTCCAGTCGCTGGTCGCTCGCGGATTTGCGCTCGAAGCTGGCTTCGGTGTTGATGGAGACCGCACGCGCCTGCTCGAGCGGTACCGCGGCGCGAATGCGCGCGTGAAGTCGCGGGCACTGCCACTGTCGCGGGTTTTGTGGCCCGCGACAGTGCTGCAGGCTTTCCTTAGTGGCGGTACGTGGCCGTGATGCCGAAGGTGCGCGGGCGCGGCCCGATGTAGCGGAACGCGGGGGTTGAGAAGTCGTTGTTGGTCTGATGATTGTAGTTGATGATCGTATTTTCATCGAAGAGATTGTCGACGAAGAACGAGACCAGCCAATCCCCCACATTCGTCCCCGTCCGCAGCGACGCGAAGCTCTGGCGCGCCGTCGGGAATCCGGTCGGATCATACTGCGAGGTGTTGGGATCGAGCGCCGCGTGGGTCCACTTGTCCGCCGCCGCGTATTCGTAGTCCATGCGGAAGAAGGCTTGGTGTTCCATTACGTTGAAACGGTATTCCGCGCCGAGCGTCGCCGTCCACGGGGGGATCGAGTAGCCGGTGGCGATCCCGTTGGGTCCGCCGATAGCGTCGCCACTGAGCGTCAGCGGCAGCGGTGCGCCCGGTCCCGAGGTGATTGCGCCGGTCGGGAAGCCGTTCTTCGTGTAACGGGCGTCGGTGTAGCCGAAGGTTGCGTCGATGGCCAGGGCTGAGGATGCCTGCACGGTGGCCTGGATGTCGAAACCCTTCGATACCGCGTTACCAAGATTGTCGGTCCACTGGATCTGGCAGATCGGGGGCACGACGTTGCCCTGGATGTTGTTCCACTTGATGTAGTAGACGCTGCTGGCGAGACGCACCACGTTGTTGATGTTGTTCTTGGCGCCCACCTCGAAACTCTGCACCGTATCGGACTTGTAGGTGGCCGGCGCGTTCTTGATGCCGAAATTCTCGAAGTCCTGGGTACAGCCCACGGTCGGATCCTGGAAGGTGGGATCGTATGGGATCGACGGGTTGCCACCGCCGGCGCGGAAGCCTTTGGCGTAGGTGAAGTAGAACATGTTGTTGGGATCCATCTGCCACTGGATACCCGCTTTAGGCGTGACCGGTGTCTCCGTGTTCTCGGCCGCGCCAGGCCGCGGGCCGCCGTTCTGCGGGCCATCGGAGAGGCTCTGAATGGAGAACGTGGTCTTTGAGATGCGCACACCGGCGGTCAGAGTCAAGGTGTCCGTCAGGCTGAAGTTGACTTCGCCGAAGCCCGCCAGTTGACGATCGTGGCTGGTGAGGCGGTTGAAGTACGAATCGCCCATCGGCAGAACCGAGCTGCCGTCCGGGTTCAGCGGCGTGCCGAAGTAATCTGCAATGGGTGCTCCGGTCAGTGCGTTGAACATCGCATCCGCCATCGGATCGTGAATTTCCTCGAGGCTGAACTGGCGGTCGAGGGAGTAGAAGCCGCCGACCGTCCATTTCAGGCGGGCGGTGGGATCGTTGGACTGAAAGCGGATTTCCTGAGAGATGTTGCGCTGCTGGTTGGTGACAGTGGCCGGCGCACGGTAGTCCGTCAGGCCCGGCGGCAGGTGCACGCCCGATCCGTCGAGCAGTGGGAAGAGTCCCGCTCCCACGGGCGCGGGATCCTGCCCTGGAACGATGATTGTCTGATAGTAGCCCAGGTTGTAGAGAGTGCCGTCGTAGCCGCTGACCTCGTCGCGGTGGAAGTAGGCGGTCGTCGAAATCAGCGTGACTGGTCCGAAGTCCGCCTGCACGTTCAGCGAGGGGAGATAGAAGTTGTCGGGCTCCTGGCGTGGCGTGGGATTCGCGCTGACATACTGGTCTTTACTCGGATTCGAGTACTCGGGCCAGTAGATCGTCACGTCGTTACGCCCGCGGTGCTGGTAGAAGACGCTGGGCGTGATCTTGAGGTAATCGTTCGGTTGCCACAGGGCGGTGAGGTGTAACACCGCCGTGTCGTCTTTGTTCGCATTAGGGTCCACGATCGCCAGCGAGGTTGGGTCGATGCGGTCGATCCAACCGCCGTCGCGGCGATACCAGACGCTGGCACGTACGCCCAGGGTGCCGTCGATGATCGGGGTGCCCCCGGCAACGCCCATCTCGTAGCTCATCGCTCCGCCCTGCGTATAAGACGTCTCGGCCTTGGCGTAGATGCTGGATTTCGTGAGGCTGGGCTGCGTGGTGATGTAGCGGACGGTACCGCCCTCTGAGCCGGCGCCGAACAGGGTTCCCTGGGGTCCGCGCAACACCTCGACACGATCGAGGTCGAAGATCTTGACCAGTGCGTCATCGGCGTTGAATCCCAGGTCGCGCACCTGGATGGGGACGTCGT
>DATBCZ010000294.1:0-2135 GCA_036270175.1 Steroidobacteraceae bacterium
CGCCACCATTACCGCTGCGACCACCACTAGCGTTACCACCGCGCCCGCCGCCGCCGCGGTAGCCGCTGCCGCCGCCACCGTTGCGACCAGCGCCGCCGCCGCTACGACCACCACCACCGTGGCGACCTTCACCCTGACGCCGCGGAGGACGGTCCTCCCCACTCAATCCGGCCGGCGTCACGCCAATCGGAAACTCCGGCAGCGCAGCAACCGGTATCGAACGCCGCAGCACCCGCTCTATGTCGCGCAGTAAGGAACCCTCATCAGGAGCAACGAGGGAAACGGCAGCACCAGTACCACCGGCTCGTGCCGTGCGGCCTATGCGATGCACATAGTCCTCCGGCACATTCGGCAACTCGTAGTTCACGACGTGCGGGAGCTCTTTGATATCGAGTCCACGCGCGGCGACTTCGGTCGCCACCAGGGCCGTGACCTTGTTGTCCTTGAAATCCGCCAACGCGCGCACTCGCGCACCCTGGCTCTTGTTGCCATGAATCGCTGCGGAGCGGATGCCGTTGGCCTCCAGCTGCTGCGCGAGTCGATTGGCCCCATGTTTGGTACGCGTGAACACGAGCACCTGGTGCCAGTTGCCACTGGTGATGAGATGCGCGAGCAGGTGCCGCTTGTGATCCTTCGAGACGCGATAAGCGGTCTGCTCCACCCGATCGGCGGTAGCGTTGCGCGGCGCGACCTCAACAGTCACGGGATCACGCACAAAGCGCTTCGCGAGCTCACGGATCTCTTCCGAGTAGGTCGCCGAGAACATGAGGTTCTGACGCTGCGCGGGGAGGAGCTTGAGAATGCGGCGGATGGCGTGGATGAAGCCCATATCCAACATGCGATCGGCTTCGTCGAGAACAAAGCACTGTACATCGCGAAGATCCACGGCGCGTTGCTCGGCGAGATCCAACAGACGGCCGGGAGTCGCGATCAGGAGATCACAACCGGTGCGTAGCGCATGGATCTGCGGACCAATACCCACACCGCCAAAGACCACTGCGGTGCGCAGGCTGACGTACTTTCCGTAGTCGCGGGCGCTTTCCGCCACCTGGGCGGCCAGTTCGCGCGTCGGAGTCAGGACCAGGGCGCGAGGCGTACGGCCGGACTGCTGCGACTCGGTGAGACGCTGCAGGATGGGCAATACGAACGCGGCCGTTTTGCCGGTGCCGGTCTGCGCGCCGGCGATGAGATCGCGGCCGGAGAGCACGGCCGGGATGGCCTGGGATTGAATGGGACTGGGCGTGGTGTAGCCTTTTTCGGATACGGCACGCAAAAGCTCGGGCTTGAGCCCGAGAAGCTCGAATGACATTAAAAACCTCAGTATCTGGAGCTCGCACGGCAGCGCCATAGCGGCTGCGGCGGTCAGAGGCGAGGTAAGGGTTGAATCGAAGTGCGCCGGAAGTGACAGACTGCGAGCGGACCAGGTGCTGACCGCGCACCTGTATATTCCAGCCGGCGACTGTACAGTGTTTGCCTTCCGTCGTCCAATCCGCACAATCAGCTCATGGCACTCATCACACTTCTCGATGCACACCTCGCCTTCGGCGACCGCCCGCTACTGGATGGCGCGCAATTCGCCGTGGAAACCGGCGAGCGGCTCGGTCTCATCGGCCGCAACGGTACGGGCAAATCATCTCTGCTGCGGATCATCGCGGGCCTGGCTCACCTGGACGATGGGGAGCTGCAACAACAGCGCACCGTCCGCATTGCATTCGTCGAGCAGGAGCCCGAGCTGCCTCCCGCGGAGACACTGCGCGAGAGCCTGTTGGAGCGCGCCGGCTCCGCGAAGGGCGCGAACGGCACGGTGTTCGCCGAGTTGCACGCCGACGAGCGTGAGCAGTGGCGCCTGGAGTCGCGTCTCACTGAATTCCTGCATCGTTTCGAGCTGGACGAATCCCGCTCGCCCGCCACGAGTTCCGGCGGCGAGCGCAAGCGCGCGGCCCTGGCCCTCGCCCTCACCTTGCAGCCTGACCTCCTGCTGCTCGACGAGCCCACCAACCATCTCGATATCGAGGGCATCGAGCGGCTGGAGGAGCTGCTATTGAAAGTGCCGGCCGCCATCGTCATCACCAACGACCGTGCGTTCCTCGACCGGATCACGAGCCGGATCATCGAGCTCGATCGCGGCATCATCC
>DATBCZ010000295.1:0-3220 GCA_036270175.1 Steroidobacteraceae bacterium
GAGGCTGAGATCGCCCGCGCGCGAAGTGTCATCGCAGCGTTCGCGGCGGCTCCCGGCGCGGGGGTCGTGAGCCTCGATGGGCAGATGGTCGACCGCCCACACCTCGTCCAGGCGCGACGCGTTCTGGAAGCTCTCGAAATCAACGAGACCCCGGCAGAAACCCGCTGAGTTTACAACGAGTTACGACAGAAGTCTCATTGCGATTCGAGTCTTTTTCAGGTGGTGAGCGCCTCGCCGCGGGTTGACGCACCGGCGACCGCTACGACGGAGTTGGCAGGCGTATCCTGGTGGGCACTCTGCACGACTGTTGGTACGTCATCGTCAATCGGCTCGAGGTCCTGTGCTACAAACCGTTGCCACAGCTCAGCCTGCGCGGCCGCGTCGCCCGCCTCAAACACCGGGCAATCGATCCGGAGCTCCCGTTCGGCGAGCGGTTTTTGCGCCTGATGACAGTGATGCGGCGTCGTCGATCCGGCGTAGCGGAACGGGTCGAAGAACTTGCAGCGCAGGCACATACGCGAGGTCGGTAGCGCGCGGTTCTCCTGCAGTCCGTGGAGCATTTTGATCGAGAGCCGATAGAGCGTCTCCTGTTCGGTATCCGCAAGTGCGTCGAACGCACCCCACAGCGGATCGGGTAGCGACGCCAATTGCGTCGCGGACTGTTGACCCTCATCCGTCAGCACGAGAGCGAGCGCTCTGCCATCCGTGGTGCTGCGTTGCTTGCGGACGAGTCCCTTGGTTTCCAGCGCGCTCACGCTGTCGCACGCCGTGGCAGCCGTCACACCCAGTTCGCGTGCTACCGCGGACAGGGAGAGGCTTTCGCCGCGTCGGACGAGCAGTTCGAGGATCTTGCGCTGTGTTGGAGTAAGACGCTGCACGGCCCATTGGTCCCACGAACTCGTGTGTGCGAGTTGTGCGAGGCGTCGAATGGCGCCCGCGAGGGCTTGGGGGAGCGTCGAGGTGGGAGTGTCGAAATTCATCATAAGAAGAATTTAAGAAAAACCTCGTAATATGTTAAATATCCTAGTGTTTTTCGCCTCCCTGCCCCGATTGTTTTTCGCGTGTGTGTCCCTGCTCGACTAGTAAGACGCTCTGGAGGCCAAACTTGTACACCGCAAACGCAAACAAAAAGCGCTTGCGGCGAATTGAGACTAAGTGCTGCAGCGCGGTGTCGCGCCCGCACCGGTCGCTCAGTTGTTTTGTTGCCCTGCGTCCAGGGAGAGCAGGTCTTCGGGTGTGTCGATATCCAGGGCGGCGCTCTCCATCGGGACTCGCACCACCCGGTCGGGATTGCGCTGCAACAACATGCGCGCGCCGATGTCGCCGCGCAGTTCGGCGAGCTCACGGAAACGCGAGCGGGGAAAGATCGCGGGGACACCAACAGCCCCGGAGTAGACGGCGGCGGCGGCATACTCCGGCTGCCGCTTCCAGGCGCTCGACAATCTCTGCAGATCCTCGGCGGTTACGGCCGCCTGGTCAGCCAACACCAGCATGACTCCCGCGCAAGTCGCCGGCAGTCGAGCCACTCCTGCGCGAATCGAGCTGCCGATTCCCTCGCGCCAATCGCGATTGATAACGATGGAAGCGGGGCTGTGGCTGAGGAGCGGCGCGAGCTCGGCGGAGCGCGCGCCCAACACGACTATCACTGCGCCGCCGGCGACTTCCACCGCCCGCGACACCGTGTTGTGAAGCAGGGGACGCCCGGCGATTCGAACCAACTGCTTCGCGGAGCCGAAGCGTGTCGACGCGCCGGCCGCCAGCACGATCGCATACAGTCCGCCCTCAGTTTCAGCGGGATCGGACACGGCCTACAGGCGCGGCGCCGTGGGGGACATTTCGATCCCGGCGGGTAGCGTGGCCTTTACGCGCGCGTAGCGACTCCGCTCAGCGACGATCGAGTCCGCATCTATGTCCGAGACCGTGCGCCAGTCGGTGACCTTTGCCTGTCGCTCGAAGAGCCGGTCGATCTCATCGCGACGCGCGCTCCAGGCGCCGCTGAAGAATCTCAGGAAGTCAGTCCAGCGGGTGGCTGCGCCGTCCGAATCAACATTCGTGCCCAATGCCGTCTCGAGTTTCGCGAGGGCCTCGCGGCTCGTGCCCGCCAGTGCGAGGGCGGCTTCCACCGCGCGCCGGTTGGGATCTTCCGTCGGAAAGCGACTGCGGAGGAGGTCATGGAACACCTGCTCGCGCTCCTCGAATCGGCTCAGCATCCACACCAGGTATTCCACACCGGCCTGGCGGAAAGCCTCCAGGGAGGCGAGCCGCTCCGTGCCTCGTGAGCCGGCCGCCACGAGCGCACTGGCGCAGGCTCTGGCCACCTCCATGGCGTGCTGCCTCTCCAGTGTGAGCTGGCCTCGAATCAGCTCGACTTCATTCATGCTGACCATCCCAGGGTCGGGCATCGGCGCCATGCAGAAATGCATGAATCTCAGCGACGATAGCCAGCGCGACGGACTCCGGACTGCGTCCTCCGAGGGCAAGCCCGACCGGTGAATGCAGACGCGTGCGTAACTGCGGCGCACCCTCTCCAAGATCGCTGAGCAACTTTTCACGCCTCGGGGCCGGCCCAAGCAGGCCTACATAAGGAATCGTGGCTTCCGCGAGCGTGCGCAGATAGCTCAGGTCTGAAGGTAGATGGTGACTCATTACCACTGCCGCAGAGAAGTGTTTGAGCTCGACGGCGTGCCCCAGTTCCTCCGGACGCGCGAGGATCACACGCTCGGCCAACGGGAAATGCGATGGATCCGCATAGGCGGGCCGGTGGTCGACCAGCGTGACCTTCCAATTCACACGCGCCGCGAAATCGACGATGGGTGCGGCGTCCGGCCCCGCACCCAATATAAGAAGCTTCGGCGGCAGGCTCAGGGGCAGGGCAAACACCTTCCAGAACGGCGACTGACCTTCGGCCCAGCCCGGGCGCCCGCGGTGCGCGGCTTCCAGGAGGGCCGACTGCACGGTCGGACCGGCAAGTATCTCGCGTGCCTGCAGCGAGAGGGAGGCTGGAAGAGCGCCCGCCGATGCGTCTCGCGGCAGGGTGACCGCGCCGACCGGCAACTCGGGCCAGGCCGACTCCACAACAATGCCGATCGCCGTCGGGGTGTGGCTCGCGAGCGCGCGCTCGAGGTGCACAAGCGGTTGCCAGTCCCGATCCGGACCCGCGCGCAGCAGGAGAATCCGCATCGCACCTTCGCAGCCGATCCCCAGTCCCCAGAGTAGATCC
>DATBCZ010000296.1:0-5705 GCA_036270175.1 Steroidobacteraceae bacterium
CATCGCCGCATCGGCCGCGATCTCGATCTCTTCCACATGCAGGAAGAGGCGCCGGGTGCGGTGTTCTGGCATCCGAAGGGTTGGGCTGTTTTCCAGACCCTCATCGCCTACATGAGGCAGCGTCAGGGCCCGTCCGGCTACCAGGAGGTCAACGGACCGGAGCTCATGGACATGTCCCTCTGGGAGCAGTCCGGACACGCCGAAAAATTTGGCGAGAACATGTATGTCACCCGGACGCCCGACGACCGCGTCTACGCCATAAAACCGATGAACTGCCCGGGCCACGTGCAGATCTTCAAGCAAGGGCTCACGAGCTATCGTGACCTGCCGGTCCGACTGGCGGAGTTCGGTAAGGTGCATCGCTATGAGCCTTCGGGCGCCTTGCACGGACTGATGCGGGTTCGTGCGTTTACGCAGGACGACGCCCACGTCTTTTGTACGGAAGAGCAGATCACCGCGGAATCCGTGGCGATCACCAAGCTCCTGCTCGATATTTACCGCGATTTTGGCTTCGAAGACGTGCGCGTGAAGTTCGCGGACCGGCCCCCGAAGCGGGTGGGCGACGATGCCGTCTGGGATCGTGCCGAGGCGGCCTTGAAAGCGGCGACCGCGGCCGCAGGAATCGAGTACACCCTGAACCCCGGCGAGGGCGCCTTTTACGGCCCGAAACTGGAGTTCGTCCTCAAGGATGCCATCGGGCGCGATTGGCAATGTGGCACCTTGCAGGTCGACTTCAACATGCCGGTGCGGCTCGGGGCGCATTACATCGACGAACACAGCACGAAGCGCACGCCCGTGATGCTTCATCGGGCCATTTTTGGCTCCCTGGAGCGCTTTTTTGCGATTCTGCTCGAGCACCATGCCGGCCGCCTGCCGGCCTGGCTGGCGCCGGTACACGCCGTCGTGCTCGGGATCACGGATCGGCAGGATGCGTATGTCAAACAGATTACGGAAACCCTGAAAAATCAGGGGTTTCGGGTCGATCTCGACTTGCGCAATGAGAAGGTCGGCTTTAAGATTCGCGAGCACACGCTTCAGCGTGTTCCGTATCTATTGGTAGCTGGCGACAAGGAAGTGGCTGCTAATCTGATTTCAGTGCGAACAAGAAGCGGCAGGGACCTGGGCACGATGACCCCGGAGACATTTGCAGAGCGTCTCCGCATCGAGCTCGATAGCCGTGGTCGCCAATTGGTGGAGGGTTGACGTATCGCTAGTGCAACGAAGCGCGTTCGGCGCAATGAGGACATTACTTCCCCGCAGTTGCGTGTGATCGCAGCGGATGGATCGCAAGCCGGAGTCATGTCCAGGTACGACGCGCTGCAAATGGCGCTCGCAGCCGAACTAGACCTCGTCGAGGTGTCGCCAACGGCGGAGCCGCCGGTAGTGCGCATCATGGATTACGGGAAATTCCTGTTCGAACAGAACAAGAAGACCCACGCGGCGAAGCGCAAGCAGAAGCAGATACAGGTCAAGGAAGTGAAGTTTCGTCCCGGTACGGGAGAGGGCGATTACCAGATTAAACTGCGTAATCTGATCCGCTTCCTGACCGAGGGTGACAAAGCCAAGGTAACCTTGAGGTTCCGTGGCCGCGAGATGGTGCACCAGGATATCGGACGCAGGCTGTTGTCGCGTGTTTCCGAGGACTTGGGCCCGCATGCCGTGATCGAGCAGACCCCCCTGATGGAGGGTAAGCAGATGGTCATGGTATTTGCACCGAAAAAGAAGTAACAGTCCTAAGTCCTTAAAAAGACTCGGATTGTTCGCCCGCAAGCGGGTCGTTCTCTGTTTTATGGCAGGGAGTGGCCTTGTGAGCGGTAGCCATACAACAGGAGAACGTCGATGCCCAAGTTGAAAACCAACCGGGCTGCGGCGAAGCGTTTTCGCAAGACAGCGAAAGGCTTCAAAAGCTACGCAGCCGGTCGTCGCCATAACCTCGGACACAAGGATCCGAAGGTCAAACGCCACGCGCGCTCAGGCGGTTCCAGCCTGGTCGACAAGACGGATACCGGCAGGCTCGTACAGCTGCTCCCGTATCACAAATAACGCGCAACTGAGGCAGATCTAACATGGCACGAGTTAAACGTGGCGTGACGGCCGGGCGCCGTCACAAGAAAGTTCTTACCAAGGCGAAGGGCTATTACAACGCCCGGCGCAAGGTCTATCGCGCAGCGAAGCAGGCGGTCATCAAGGCCGGCCAGTACGCTTACCGCGACCGGCGCGCGAAAAAGCGCGAGTTCCGCGCTCTGTGGATCACGCGCATCAACGCTGCTGCGCGCGTCTACGGTCTGAGCTATAGCCGAATCATCAACGGCCTCTTGAAGGCTGGAGTCGAGGTCGACCGCAAGATGCTCGCCGATATCGCCGTACACGATATCGATGCGTTTGGTGCGATCGCGCAGCAGGCGAAGACCGCTCTCGGCATCGTCTGAGCCAAGGAGGTAGGTCTTGCAGGACCTGACTTCGCTCATCCAACAAGCGCTCGATGAGGTCGCCGGCCGCGGCGACCTCGCGTCGTTGGATGAGGTTCGAGTTCGATGGCTCGGCAAAAAGGGCACGCTCACCGAGCAGCTGCAGGCACTCGGCGCTTTGCCTAAATCCGAGCGTCCGGCTGCCGGCCAACGCATCAATGAGGCGAAGGAGCGCGTCAGCGCCGCCCTCGATGCGCGCCGCGTCGAGCTGGAGCGCGCCGAAGTCGAGCAGAAGCTCGCTGCCGGGCGTATCGATGTCACTCTTCCGGGACGCGGTGAGGAGCGGGGCGGCCTGCACCCTGTTACCAAGGCTCGCCTGCGGATCGAGATGTTGTTCCGTCGTGCCGGCTTCGATGTTGCGTCGGGCCCGGAAATCGAAGACGACTTCCACAATTTCGAGGCTCTCAACATCCCGCCCGATCATCCGGCGCGGGCCATGCACGACACGTTCTATTTCCCCGACGGGCGGCTGCTGCGCACTCACACCTCGCCGGTGCAGATTCGCGCCTTGCTGGCCCACGGAGCCCCGATCGCTGTTATCGCTCCGGGGCGCGTCTATCGCAACGATCACGACATGACCCACTCGCCGATGTTTCATCAGCTCGAGGGCCTGGTCGTCGGCGAAAACATCAGCTTCGGTAACATGAAGGCCGCTCTGCACGGCTTCCTGCAGGCGTTCTTCGAGCGCGACCTGGCGATGCGCCTGCGGCCGTCCTACTTTCCGTTCACCGAGCCATCCGCCGAAGTCGACATGTCCTGTGTTTTCTGCGAGGGCAAGGGCTGCCGTACCTGTAAGCAGACCGGCTGGCTCGAGATTTCCGGCTGCGGCATGGTGCATCCCAACGTGTTGCAAGCGAGCGGGATCGATCCCGAGCGCTACACCGGCTACGCTTTCGGCGCCGGCATCGACCGGCTCGCCATGCTCCGCTATGGTGTGAACGATCTGCGCATGTTCTTCGAGAACGATCTGCGTTTCCTGCGTCAGTTCCGGGCGTTTTGAGCGATGAAGGTTCCTTACTCATGGTTGGCTGATTGGGTTGACGTGCCGTGGGAGGCACGCGAGCTGGGCTCGCGCCTGACCATGTCAGGGTTCGAGCTCGACGCGCTCGAGCCCGCGGCGCCTCCGTTCACGAAGGTTGTCGTGGCCGAAATCGTGTCGGCCGAACGTCACCCGCAGGCCGACAAGTTGCAGGTATGTCGCGTCTCGACGGGGCAGGGCAGCGAGCTTCTGCAGATCGTCTGTGGTGCGCCCAACGCGCGTGCGGGTCTGAAGACTGCGCTCGCCATGGTGGGTGCGAGCCTGCCCGGTGGCATGGAGATTCGGGCGGCGAAGTTGCGGGGGGCGGAATCGGCAGGCATGTTGTGCTCTGCTAAGGAGCTCGGGCTCTCGGACAGTTCGGCCGGCATCATTGAGTTTTCGGCTGACGCGCCGTTGGGCATTTCCGTGCGCGATTACCTCGAGCTCAACGACACGGTGTTGGAGCTCAACATCACTGCGAATCGTGGTGATGCCATGTCGATTATTGGTATTGCGCGTGAAGTGGCGGCGCTGGCTGGGAAGAAGCTGGCGGAGCCGAACGCGCCGGCGATGAGCGAAGCTCGACCGCCCGAATGGGGCAGCTGGGGTGATCCGCCGGCCGCGCCTCGCAGCGGTCCTATACCCGGCGCCTCTATCACGGCGCTCAATAACGAGCGCTTCCCCGTATACCTGGACGCGCCAGCCGCCTGCCCGACCTTCGTCGGCTGTGTCATCCGCGGTGTAAATAATCGCGCCACCACGCCGCTACGCATTCGCGAGCGCCTGCGTCGCGCGGGCGTGCGCTCAATCAGCCCGGTCGTTGACGTTACCAACTACGTCATGCTCGAGCTGGGGCAGCCGATGCATGCGTATGATCTCGCGAAGTTGAAGGGCGAGATTCGCGTCCGCTTGGCACGGCCTGGCGAACCGATCACTCTGCTCGACGGGAAGACGATCGAGGCCTCGCCAGATGTCCTGTTCATCACGGACCAGGAGGGCCCGGTCGGACTCGCCGGCATCATGGGGGGCCAGCGTACGGCCGTCAGTGCCGAGACCACGGATGTGTTTTTTGAAGTGGCCTTCTTCAGTCCGCAGGCCATTACAGGCCGCGCGCGCCGCTGGGGTTTGTTGACTGACGCAGTTCAGCGCTACGAGCGCGGGATCGATCCAACACAACAGCAGCGTGCGATCGAGCGGGCTCTGGGGCTGTTGATCTCGATCGCCGGCGGCTCGCCGGGCCCCGTAGTGGTTACGCAATCGGCGGAGCACCAACCGAAGCGCGCTCCCGTGCGGTTGCGCCGGTCGCGGCTCGAGCGGCTTCTCGGAGCTTCGATTCCGGACGATCGCGTTACCCGGACGCTGGAAGCCTTGCAGATGAAGGTTGCTCCGATCTCGGAAGGCTGGGAGGCCACGCCCCCGGCGTATCGTTTCGATATCACGATCGAGGCCGACCTCATCGAGGAAGTGGCTCGAATCGTGGGCTTCGAGTCGATCCCGGAGCGGGACGCGTTGGTTCCGCAGCAGTTCCGCGCGGCGCCGGAAGAAATTCCGCTCGAGCATACGATCCTGGAAACGCTGGCCAACCGCGGTTACCAGGAGGCGATTACATACGCTTTTGTAGACCCGGCGCTGCAGACGAAGCTCTTCCCTGATCGGCAAGGACTGGCGCTGTCGAATCCGATCGCCAGCGATATGTCGGTGATGCGCGTGTCGTTGTGGCCCGGCCTGTTGCGGGCGGCCCTCGAAAACCAACGGCGCCAACAGGACCGCATTCGACTGTTCGAACACGGCGCAAGGTTTGTAGTGACGGCTGGCGCGACCGAGCGGCTAGCGAGGGAATCCCCAGTGGGGACGACGCTCGAAGTTGACACGCTCGCGGGTGTTGCTTGCGGGGCGCGCTTGCCAGAGCAGTGGGGCGTGCCGCGGGACATGCGCGGGCCTGCAGACTTTTATGACGTGAAGAGCGACTTGGAGGCGCTGTTGATCGCAACAGGCGCTGAGAAGTCCTTCGTCTTCGAACCCGCCGCCCTGTCGTGCCTACACCCGGGTCGGGCGGCGCGGATTCTGCGCGACGGCAGGGAAGTGGGGTTCATCGGCGAACTGCATCCATCCCTGGTGCGGGAACTCGATTTTACATATTCACCCGTGTTGTTCGAGCTCGATCTCGGCGGAACCATGTCGGGTTCCGCTGTGCAGACCTCGGCGCAGGCGCAACAGAG
>DATBCZ010000297.1:0-3622 GCA_036270175.1 Steroidobacteraceae bacterium
TACCTCCCGCGCTATCTCAAGGCTGTCAACCGCCGCATCGAGCGCTTACTACCCAACGTGCGGCGTGACGCGGAGCTAGCCGCGAAGGTCAGACCGTTTGCCAATGCGCTGCGCGCATTCATGGCCGAGCCGGTCATTTCAGGCGTGCGCCCCGAACTCGAGGAGTTGCGCTGGATGATCGAGGAATTCCGCGTCTCGCTATTCGCGCAAGAGTTGAAAACGATGGTTCGCGTCTCGGAGAAGCGGCTGGAAGATCAGGTCAGACTCGTACGCGAATCGCAGCGCTAGATACCGATGCTCCCTACGGCCGATGCTCCCGCGCGAGATAATCCTCACTCTGCATCTCAATCAACCGGCTAACCGTTCGCTCGAACTGAAACGCCAACCGGTCACCCCGATACAACTCCACCGGCGGCGCGGCGGCCGATACAATGAGATTCACGTTACGGTCGTACAGTTCATCCACCAGCGCGATGAAACGCCGCGCCTGGTTCTCGCGAAGCGAGTCCAGGATGGGCACATCGGTAACGATGACAGATTGATACTCGCGTGCGATTTCGATGTAGTCGTCCTGGCTGCGCGGTCCTCCACACACGGCGTCGAACTCGAACCAAACTGCGCTGCTGCTCTGGCGCACAACGGGTATCGTCCGCCCCTCAATCTCGATCGAGCCGCCCGTGGAGCTGTCATAGTGGGCGAGTTCGACGAATAAGGCGTCGAGACGCTGCGGCGTGTCCGGCGCTGTGGTGAGAAGGTAAGTTCCAGCCTGCGTGAGTTGCCGCAGTCGGTAGTCCGTGGCGCCATCCACATTGAGCACGTCGACATTGCGCCTGATGAGATCGATCGCAGGTAGAAAGCGCTGTCGCTGAAGGCCGTCCCTATAGAGATCCTGAGGTGGGACGTTTGATGTGGCAACGAGTGTCACGCCCCGCTTGAAGAGCGCCTCGAAGAGACCACCCAGAATCATCGCGTCGGCAATGTCGGCTACGAACAGCTCGTCAAAGCACAGCACGCGAGCATCGCGGGCAATTTGCTCGGCGACTGACTCGAGAGGCGACTCACGGTTCTGTAGCCCCTTCAACTCGGTGTGCACGTCGTGCATGAAGCGATGAAAGTGCCGGCGCCGTTTCTCGGGAAACGGGAGGCTCTCAAAGAACATGTCCATCAGCCAGGTCTTACCGCGACCCACGCCGCCCCAAAGATATAACCCGCGCTCCGGCTGCGACGCGGAGCCACCCACGATGCTGCCGAGCCATCGGCGCAAGGGTGAGGAGACGGAGGCGGAGTGCGCGGCGACAAGGCGACTGCGCAAGTCATCGAGCTTTCCAACAGCTGCGAGCTGAGCGGCGTCGGACTGGAAGCCGCATTCGGCCAAGCGGCGAAGATAGATCTCGCGGAGAGCTTCGGCCATCACCCCCGGCGCAGCGCCGGCCCCTGTCCCTGCGCCACCCGACTCGCCAGGCTCATTCACGTCACTCACGCCGAATTCAAGTCGCCAAATCCGGCAGATCGCGAAAGTGCTCGAGCGCCTGCGGGTTAGCCAGAGCGTCCACGTTCTTCACCGGCAACCCGTGAATTACGTTGCGCACAGCAAGTTCGGTGATCTTGCCCGATAACGTCCGGGGCAAATCAGCTACCGCAACAACCTTCGCCGGCACATGTCGCGGCGTCGTGTGCGCGCGGATCGTGTCGCGAATCTTCTTCCTCAGGGGCTCGTCGAGCGAGAAACCAGACTTCAAGCGTACAAACAACACCACCCGCACATCGCTCTGCCAATCCTGCCCCACCGCGAGAGCTTCGACCACTTCCTCCAAGCCTTCGACAGCGGCATAGATTTCCGCAGTACCGATGCGTACGCCACCAGGATTCAACACCGCGTCGGAGCGACCGTAGATGACGAGCCCGTCGTGCTCCGTGATGGCCGCGTAGTCCCCGTGATGCCACACGCCCGGAAATCGTTCGAAGTACGCCGCGCGATACTTACGGCCGTCAGGATCGTTCCAGAAGCCAACGGGCATGGAAGGGAAGGGCGCCGTGCAAACCAGTTCGCCTCGCTCTCCGCGCACCGGCCGTCCTTCGTCATCGAAGATATCTACCCGCATGCCGAGCCCACGGCATTGAATCTCGCCGAGATGGACCGGCCGCGTCGGGCAGCCCAGCGCGAAGCAAGAGACGATGTCCGTGCCGCCCGAGATCGACGCGAGCAGAACGTCCGACTTCACGGAGCGATAAACGTAGTCGAAGCCATCAGGCAATAAAGGCGAGCCCGTCGACAGTATCGTTCGTACCGACGACAGATCAACTGACTGGGCGGGCACAAACGAGCTCTTCTCCATCGCCGCGATGTACTTGGCGCTCGTGCCGAAGATGGTGACCCGCTCTTCCTCCGCCATGCGCCACAGGACACCCGGGTCGGGATGAAACGGGCTGCCGTCATACAGAATGAGTGTCGCGCCCGTGGCAAGTCCGCTCGCGAGCCAGTTCCACATCATCCAACCGCAAGTCGTGAAGTAGAACAGCTTGTCAGCCCGCTTCACATCGGTGTGCAGCAGGTGCTCTTTCTGGTGTTGGAGCAAAGTACCGCCGGCGCCGTGCACGATGCACTTGGGCACTCCCGTGGTGCCGGACGAATAAAGAATGTAGAGCGGATGATTGAACGCGACCGGCGTGAACTGCAGCGGCTGACCGGGCGCGCCGAAGGCACCCCATAGCACCGCTTTCGAAGACGCGGCCCCGAGCCGCCCCAGGTCCGGCTCCACGCTCGTGTAAGGAATCACGATCACCCGCTCCACCGACGGCAGATGCTTCAGCACCTCCGCCATGGAGCTCAACGAATCCAGGGTCTTGCCGGCGTAAAAGTAGCCGTCCGCCGTGAACAACACCTTCGGCGCGATCTGCCCGAACCGATCCACCACCCCGTGCACCCCGAAGTCGGGCGAGCAGGAGGACCAGGTCGCCCCGAGGCTGGCAGTGGCCAGCATGGCAATCATCGTCTCGGGAAGATTCGGGGTGAAGGCGGCGACGCGATCGCCCGCCACGACGCCGGCGGCGCGCAGCCCAGCGGCAATCCGCGCGACCGATTCGCGCAATTCTCTGTAAGTGATGACCTTCCGGGTGTCACGCTCGTTGCGGAACACCAGCGCCGGTTGCTCGTCGTCGTAACGAAGCAGGTTCTCGGCGAAGTTCAGGCGAGCGCCTGGAAAAAACCGCGCACCCGGCATCTGCGCGCCTGAGGTCTGTGCGCTTGGCATCGCCGCGCCGGATTGCGCCGCGGTGCCGGGCATCCCGGTCTCGTTCGCAATCACCGGCCCCGTGCCCCAGTCGGCACGCACCTCTGCAAACCGGGCCAGCTCTCTCCAGAACTCCGCAGGTTGATCCACCGACCATGCATACAGGTCGCTGAAGTCGCTCAATCGCAATCCCTTGCGCGAGTTCAGGCCCTCAATGAACCGCGTCAGGTTGGCATCGGCCACACGCGCAGCGGAAGGACGCCAGATTTCCGACATGACGAGAAAGTCCTGGATTAGATGAGTAGTAACCGGCGCCCGGCTACAACGACTGGTAGTTGGGCCCGGAGCCGCCCTCTGGGGTGGTCCAGTTGATGATCTCGTACGGATCCTTG
>DATBCZ010000298.1:0-3666 GCA_036270175.1 Steroidobacteraceae bacterium
GCCGTCTCTGACGCACGACAGGAGGCACGCGAGAAAGTTGCCGCCGAAGTTGGCACGCGGGGGGTGGCGGACTACCGCGAGCTACTCGGTAAGGTCGACGCGGTAAGCGTCGTGACGCCTACGCCGGCGCACTTTTCGATCGCGCGCGACTTTATCGCTGCCGGGGCGCATGTGCTGGTTGAAAAACCCATCACCGAAACGGTGGCCGAGGCGCGCGAGTTGATCGAACTCGCCGCGCGCCACAAAAGGGTCCTCCAGGTCGGGCATCTCGAGCGATTCAATGCTGCGATCCTGGCCGCGGAGCCTCATCTGCACTCGCCCAATTTCGTGGAATGCCACCGGATGGCGCCGTACAGGGAACGAGGCACCGACGTCAACGTGGTGCTCGACCTCATGATTCATGACATCGACATCGTGCAAAACATCGTGGGGGCGCCGATCACGAGCATCGATGCCATTGGCACGCCGGTGTTCTCGGAAGAGATTGATATTGCCAACGCTCGCATCCACTTTGCGAACGGTTGCGTCGCGAACACCACCGCGTCGCGTGTGAGTATGAAGACCGAGCGCAAGATGCGTATTTTCGAGGATGACGCGTACCTGTCACTGGATCTGCAGCAGAAGATCCTGACAGTGATCCGCAAGCGCGCGGCTTCCGAGCCGCCGGGGCCGTTGCCCGTGACGATCGAGGAGCAGAACCTCGATCAAGGGGATGCGCTCAAGGCCGAGATTGCTTCATTCCTCGACTGCATTCGTACCGGTCGTCCGCCTGTGGTGTCGGGAGAGGCGGGATTGATGGCGTTGGAGACCGCGACGCGGATTACGGAGCAGGTGGAGCGGTCGCTGGCGACGCGAAAGGCGCATGCTGGGCGGAGTGTGTAACCATGCCAGACGATCAACTTCTAGCGGACTTGCGTGCGCTTGTTGGAGACTCGGGAGTCGTGACGGGCGAGCCGCTGCGTGCGCGCACGTACGACGAGTCCGCGGGCGAGGTTCGGGCGCAGATGTTGGTTCGCCCGCGGGATACCGCGCAGGTGTCGGCCGTTCTGCGCTTGTGTCATTCGCGTGGTCAGACGGTCGTCACGCACGGGGGATTGACCGGGTTGGTTTACGGCTGCGCGGCCCGACCTGAGGATCTGATTGTCTCGCTCGAGGCGTTGAATCGGATTGAGAATGTGGATGTGGCCGGGCGCACGATGCGGGTCGAGGCCGGAGTGACTCTGCAGCGCGCGCAGGAGGAGGCCGAGCGCTTCGATCTCATGTTTCCCCTCGATCTCGGTGGTCGCGGCAGCGCCACTATCGGGGGCAACATTTCCACCAACGCGGGCGGAATGCGTGTGGTCCGCTACGGAATGATGCGAAATCTGGTTCTCGGCGTGGAGGCGGTGTTGGCCGACGGGACCGTGCTCGGCTCGCTCAATCGCATGTTAAAGAACAACGCCGGCTACGACCTGAAGCAGTTGTTTATCGGCTCGGAAGGCACGCTCGGCATTGTGACTCGCGCGGATCTGCGCCTGGTCCCGCAGCCGCGCAGTCATGGCACGGCCTTGGTTGCCTGCGCGGATTTCAGGGGCGTGGTCGGGCTTCTCGCAACACTGGATGCGCGCTTGGGTGGCCAGCTCAGCGCATTCGAAGTCATGTGGCCCGAATTCTACGAGGTCACGACCTCGGCGCCGGCCATCAATGTAGCCCTACTGCCATATGGCCTCGGTATATATGTTCTGATCGAGGCGCTGGGCGCCGATCCGCAATCCGACACTGAGCGTCTCGAGCAGGCGCTTGCAGACGCTATGGAGCAGGGGCTGGTTGTCGACGCCGTGATCGCGAAGTCCGATCTCGAGCGGCGCGCCATGTGGGCCCCGCGCGAGGATGTATTTCAGACGCGGCGCTTCGGGCCGAACCACAATTTCGATGTCAGCATGGCGATCGCCGACATGCCCGGTTATCTCGAGACTTTGCGGCGCGGGTTGGCGGAACGCGTGCCGGGAGCACGGCTCATCGTGTTTGGGCATGTTGCCGATGGCAATCTGCACCTCGTCGTGGCGGCGGGAGAGGCGCACGAGGCGACCTTTGAGGTCGTGGAGCGTTGTGTTTACGAGCCCCTGCGCTCGATTTCGGGCTCGATCTCCGCTGAGCACGGCATCGGACTCGAGCGTAAGGCTTACTTGGAAATCTCGCGCTCGCCGGCGGAGATCGCGACAATGCGTGCGCTGAAAACCGCGCTGGACCCGCGCGGAATTCTCAACCCGGGGAAGATTTTCGATGTCCAATCAGCCTGAGCACTTGCGACGCAATCAGCGTCCGGTTCATGTCGCCGCCCTGCAGATGAGTTGCGGCTGGAATGCCGACGACAACATTGCCAGGGCAGAGCAACTCGTGCGGGAGGCTGCCTCGCGTGGCGCGCAGATCATCCTGTTGCCCGAGTTGTTCGAGGCGCCGTACTTCTGTATCGAGCAGGATGTGCGACATCTGCGGCTCGCGCGCAGCGTCGCGGAAAATCGTGCCGTCCGTCACTTCAGTGCGGTCGCGCGCGAGTTGGGTGTCGTGCTACCGATAAGCTTCTTCGAGCACGCGGGGCAGGCGTACTTCAACTCGATCGCGATCATCGACGCGGACGGGACGAATCTCGGTATCTATCGTAAGTCACATATTCCCAACGGGCCGGGGTACCAGGAGAAGACGTACTTCAGCCCCGGCGACACGGGATTCAAAGTCTGGAATACGCGGTTCGCGCGCATTGGTGTCGGAATCTGCTGGGACCAGTGGTTCCCGGAGACTTCGCGGGCGATGGCGTTGCTGGGTGCGGAGATTCTCTTCTATCCCACCGCGATCGGCAGCGAGCCGCCACCGGCACTGCCCATCAACTCGCGCGACCACTGGCAGCGTACTCAACAGGGGCAGGCCGCGGCGAATCTGATGCCGCTGGTTGCGTCGAACCGGTATGGGCTCGAGCGGTCACTGCAGGACCCCGAGGGGTTGTACATCCGGTTCTATGGGTCTTCGTTCATCGCGGATGCCACGGGAGCGAAGGTCGCGGAGGCGGAAGAGCAGGGGGATGCGGTGTTGACCGCGACGTTTGACCTGGATCAAGTGGCGCAGCTGCGGGACAACTGGTTTGTGTTCCGCGATCGGCGGCCGGAATTGTATGGGCCGATTGTTTCTTTGGATGGGGTGACGAAGAGATAGGAAGAGGCCGTGTCGGATCGCTCGCGCCCTATGCAACGCAGGGGCGGCTCGGCTCAATGGAGCGGCGGGATCAACTCTTTGCGATCCACTCTTGCGCTTCTTTCAACTCTTTCACGAAGCGCGCGTACTCCTCGCGGCGTTTGACATCGTCGGGTATACGCAACAGGAACGAGGGGTGAATCGTCACCCACAAATGGGTCGTTGGTGACAGTCTTGTTGGGGCGCCGCGCATCTGCGATACGGTCACCGGGTGGCCTAACACCGCGCGCGCTGAGGTCCCACCGAGCGCCATCACGAGCTTGGGCGCAACGAGCCTCAACTCTTCTGCCAACCACCAGCCACAGGCTTCGATCTCGCTTGCGGCGGGTTTGATGTGCAGGCGGCGCTTGCCCCGGGGCTCGAATTTGAAATGCTTCACTGCGTTGCTGATGTAAACGGTCTGGCGGCTTAGCCCTGCGTCTTGCAGTGCGCGATCGAGTA
>DATBCZ010000299.1:0-5282 GCA_036270175.1 Steroidobacteraceae bacterium
AAGTTCCCGAGTCAGCGGATGGACGGCCCGCCCTTGCGCGCACCGTTCACACTCCTCACGCCACCACTGAAGGCGCGCGTGCGCGACATGATGGTCGATGCCCGGGCGCAAACTGCCCGCGATCTCGCTTTCGATTTCGCACAGCTTAGCGAACACCGGCTGTTGAGACGTCGGCGAGTAAAGCCACGCGAGATATCGCGTTGCGGATAGCACGTGAGGCGCGTCGTCGGGGCGTGCGGGCGGCACGCGAGGCCCGTCGTCGCGCCGCGCAGGGGCAGCGGAGGGAGGCGCCTCGCCATTCGCGGAAGCATCTCTGCTCGCGGGTGCGCCGGCACGTTCATCCTCAACGTGCAGCCTCGGCGCAGGCACCTCCCCGTCACGCATTGGGCCCATCACCACCGCCAGCCTTCCCCGGTAAAACTGCATCGGGTCCCACCGGCACATTGACAGTACGGGCGAGATGGTCGATTTGCTCCACCTCGGCCAACGGCGCGTCGGGCGTCACGCCCAACTCCGGGAAGCGCCGCGCCTGCGGCATCACCTGCCGCTCGAGTGAGCCCACCGCTGAGTTATAGGCTTCCACCGCTGCTCCGAGCCGCGCCCCAACACGCCCGAGATGGGCGGTGAAGTTCCCAAGCCTCCGATACAACTCCTGACCCAGCTCTCGAATCACGGCGGCGTTCTCGGCCACCGCCGCCTGCCGCCATCCGTACGCCACGGTTTTCAAAAGCGCGATGAGTGTCGAAGGCGTCGCGAGAATCACATGCTGCTTCAACGCCGTCTCGAGCAGGTCCGGCCGCTCGGCCAAAGCCGCGCTCAGGAACTGATCCCCCGGGAGAAACAACACCACGAACTCAGGACTGTGCTCGAACTGCGTCCAATAGCTCTTGCTAGCGAGCTGCCGAACGCGTGTCTCGACCTGTTGCCCGTGACGCCTCATGGCAATCTGGCGCGCATCGTCGGTGACGGCCTCGAGCGCCTCCAGATAGGCGTCGAGCGGCGCCTTTACGTCCACGACAAGATTGCGCGACTCGGGCATATGCACCACGAGATCGGGCCGTAACGCGCCGTCGTCGCCCGCGACCTGAAGCTGCTCCGTGAAGTCGCAGTGCTCCGCCATCCCGGCAAGCTCCACGAGCCTCCGTAGCGTCAGCTCACCCCAGCGTCCTCGCACCTCAGGACGGCGTAAGGCGGTAACAAGGTTGCGTGTCTCCCTCTGCAACTGCGTCTGCCCATTCGCGAGGGTTTCAATCTGCGTCCGCAGCGACGAAAACGCGTCGCGCCGCTCCCTCTCCAGCGCCTCCACCTGTGCCTCGGTTTTCTGCAGCGCTGCCCGGATGGGCTCGACGAGCTGCGCTATCGCCGTTTCGCGCTCTTTGAGAGTGTTCTTCGCAATCTCCTGGTCACGCCCCATGGCCTCGCGCGCCAGTTGCAGGAAAGACTCGCTATTGGAGCGCAGAGTCGCTCCGGCCAGCGAATCGAACGCTTCCCGAAGACGAGCCTCCGACTGTTCCAACAACGAGATGCGGTCGGCCTCCTGCCGCGTCGCGGATTCCAGCCGAACACGGGCCGCCTCCAGCTCGATACGCACGGCCTCGATCTGTCGTGCCGCGCGCACCTGCGCGATGAGGAATCCCAACACCGCGCCGGCCAACAGCGCCGCCAGCGCGATGGTGACGAACAAAAATGGATTCAAAAGTGTATTCACCGTTCCAGGTGCGCAACGTAGTTCACGTCGACGTTACGACTCAGGGTGCAATGCTCTGTGAAAGGATTCAGCTCGATGCCAGCGAGCTCCCGCAGCGAAAGTCCCGCGGAGCGCGCCCACCGGGCAAGCTCGGCCGGACGGATGAGCTTCTCGTACTCGTGAGTGCCGCGCGGAATGAGTTTCATCACGTACTCGGCCCCCACAATGGCGAGCAGAAACGATTTGAGGTTCCGGTTGAGTGTGGAGATGAAGACCGCACCGCCCGGGCGCACCAGCGTCGTAAGGGTCGCGACCATTTGCGCGGGATCGGGTACGTGCTCGAGCATCTCCATGCAGGTGACGACATCGAAGCTGCCGGGTTCGGCTGCCGCGACGGTCTCCGCCGCAACCATGCGATAGTCGATCTCGAGTTTCTGTTCCATCGCGTGCAGACGAGCCACCTCGATCATCCCAGGCGCGAGGTCTATTGCAGTCACTCTCCCTCCGGCGCGGGCGAGGGACTCCGCCAGCAATCCTCCACCACAACCGACATCGAGTACCCGAGCGCCCGAGAGGGTGGCGCGCTCCGCGACGAAGCGGGCGCGAACCGGATTTAACAGATGAAGGGGACGAAACTCACCTCGCACGTCCCAGAAGCGGCTGGCGAGCGCGTCAAATTTCCCAAGCTCGCCGCTGTCGGAATTGCCCAGCGAAGCGCTGGGGGCTGAAACTGTGCTCATGGCGCACCTCCGGTTGGTATCCGATCCGCCCAGCGCCGCGCGAGCGCCAGCAGCTCCTGCTCGTCGAATGTAAGCAAATGCCCGTCACTGACCGCAGCGCGTCCCGATGTCCAGACGTCGGTCACCTGGTCACGCGTCGCGCTGAAAACAATCGCATCCGCCGGCCGCCGCGCCGCGGGCTGAGAGGCGAGGGCGGACAGATCGATGCAGGCGAGGTCAGCGAACTTGCCCACCTCGATGGATCCCACGAGCGCATTCATCCCGAGCGCAGTGGCGCCACCGAGGGTCGCCATATGCAGCGCGCGCAGAGCCGACGCGGACCCGCGATCACCGTCGTCGCTTCCGCGCTCGTTGCCCCCGCCGCGACCGTCGATGCCCGCGTCACGATTTCCAACGTCGCTGCCGCCAATCTCGCGTCCGCCGATACCTCGTTGCGCAACGTCGCGGCCGCCAAATTCGCGACCGCCAATCTCGCGTCCGCCGACGCCTCGTTGCCCAACGTCGCGACCGCCAACCTCACTGTCGCCACCGAGCGAGTTCGCAAGAAGCGCCCCCACCCGTGCCTCCGCCAGCACATCCATCGCTCCGACGCTCACCGCGCTGTCCGTCCCAATCCCAACCGGCACGCCCAGCGCATCGAGCCGCGCGGCCGGACAAAAGCCGCCGCCGAGTCTAAGGTGCGACTGCTGGCAGGCCACCACACAAATGCCCGTGTCCGCGGCGATCTTCAGCTCTTCCTCATCGATGCCGCCGAGATGGATGGCGGTAAAACCAGGCCCCAGCAACCCCAACTCCTGCAATCTCACCAGTGGACTGCGGCCGCCGGTGTGATTCGCGTGCACTTCCCCGGGTGCGAGGTACATGGCGACGCGAGCGTCGAGCTCGTCAGCAACACGGCGCACGCGCGCGAGAGTCTGGTCGTCTGCGCCGAAAGCATTATGAGGCGCGAAATACAGCGACACCCACGGATTCGAGTGGTACTCGTCCCAGAGCTGTTCGGCCTTCGCGAGGTGTCCCGTTGCGCTTTCCGCCCAGGCGGTCGGCCCGTCCGTCACAGGAAGTCCGATCGCCGCACGCATTCGGGCGCCCGATGCGGCCCGAGCCGCTTCTTCGGGGAACAGGTACATGTCCGCGAACGCTGTGATGCCGGCCCGCAGCATTTCCGCAATGGCCAGTTGCGTACCGTCCCGCACGAAGTCGGGGCTCATACAGCTGCGAGCGACGGGCAATACTGTTTCCCGCATCCACTGCTGCCGCGGGCCGTACACGGGAAGGCCGCGAAGAAGCGTGGTCGCCGCACGGGTATGGGCGTTGACGAAACCCGGCAACAGCGCGTGATCGCTACGAACCACGCGCTCGCGCGGCTCGAAAAGGGCGTTCACTTCCGCAGTCGGAGCAACGGCGACAATTCTCCCGGCGCTCACGGCAACCGCGTGATCGATGAGAACGGTGTTGACAGGCGCGATCGGTAGCACCCAGCGGGCTTCGATCACCAGATCGACGGATTCTTTTGGTGGCATCTGCGCGGAAAGCGCTTGAAAAATCAGCCCGCAGTATATCGGGGTGCGCGCTGCGCCGCCTCCACGTCGATGCGCCCAAGCTTCCCGCCGTACGTAACGGCAACGGGTAAAAAGAACCTCTTCCGTGTTAAGATTCGCCTTTCAAGTCGACCGGATTGCGTAGTACTGAATGACTGATATTGCACGTGAAATTCTGCCCGTCAGCCTCGAAGACGAGATGCGGCAGTCCTACCTCGACTATGCCATGAGCGTGATCGTCGGGCGCGCACTGCCCGACGTCCGGGACGGTTTGAAGCCTGTTCATCGCCGCGTGCTGTTCGCCATGCGCGAGCTCGGCAATGACTACAATAAGGCCTATAAAAAGTCCGCCCGTATCGTGGGCGACGTCATCGGTAAGTACCACCCGCACGGTGACACGGCGGTGTACGACACGATGGTGCGTATGGCGCAGACGTTCTCGATGCGCTACCTGCTCATCGACGGCCAGGGAAACTTCGGGTCGGTGGATGGCGACATGCCGGCCGCCATGCGTTACACCGAAGTCCGCATGTCACGCATGGCGCACGAGCTGCTGGCGGACATCGAGAAAGAAACCGTCGATTTCGTCGCGAACTACGATGAGTCGGAGCACGAGCCTTCGGTACTGCCCGCACGCATCCCGAACCTGCTCGTCAATGGGCAGACGGGTATCGCGGTCGGCATGGCGACCAACATCCCGCCCCACAATCTCACCGAGATCGTGAACGCCTGCCTGGCGCTGCTGGACGACCCGGCGCTGCCGCTGGCAGCCCTGATGCAACATGTCCCGGGTCCCGATTTCCCGACCGGCGGTATCATCAATGGCGCGCAGGAAATTGCGACGGCCTACCGCACCGGGCGCGGCCGGCTGTCGGTACGCGCGAAGATCGAGATCGAGGACGTTGGCAAGGCTGACCGGCAGGCCATCATCGTCACGGAGCTCCCGTACCAGGTCAATAAAGCGCGCCTCATCGAGCGCATCGCGCAGCTGGTGCGTGAGAAGCTGATCGACGGTATCGCCAGCGACGGCCTGCGCGATGAGTCTGATAAAGACGGCATGCGCATCGTCATCGAGCTGAAACGCGGCGAGGTGACGGAGATCGTTCTCAACAACCTCTACGCGCAGACACCGATGGAAACGGTGTTTGGTATCAACATGGTCGCCCTGCAGGACGGGCAGCCAAAGTTGATGTCGCTGAAAGAGATGCTGGATGCGTTCATCCGGCACCGGCGCGAGGTCGTTACCCGCCGCACTATCTACGATCTCGCCAAGGCCCGTGAGCGCGCTCACGTCCTCGAAGGACTTGCGATTGCGCT
>DATBCZ010000300.1:0-6413 GCA_036270175.1 Steroidobacteraceae bacterium
CAACGTATTTATTGTCGAAAGAGATCGCCTGCGCACACCTCGTCTGGATCTTTGCGGGGTGGCGGGTGTTATGCGACGCGTCGTACTGCGTGAAGCGGAGCGCGCCGGCATTTCCGTACAGGAAGACGTGTTGCGAGACGACGACGTGCGCAAAGCTGACGAGTTGTTTCTGACAAACGCGAGAATCGGCTTGTGGCCGCTTCGCGAGCTCGATGGGCGGACGATGCGACCAGGTCCTGTCACGCGCCGGCTGCAACAGATCATGACACCGCTGCTCGAGGAGCCGGTCGATGACTAGGTCAAGCGGACGTGCGCTTGCTCTGATACTCGTGGTGTTGGTTCTGCTCGGGGGTGCCGCGGCTGGCGGTTACTACTGGCTGCAACAGCAGTTTTTCGCGCCCGGTCCCGCGCAGGCGCCGGTGCGCATTCAAATCGATCCGGGTACGCCGGTTCGGGGCGTTCTCACGCAACTTGCGCGGCAGGGCGCCTTGACGAATGTTCGCGCCGTAGAATTATTTCTGCGGGTTCACGGCCGTCGTCCGAACGTGCACTTCGGCATGTACGAGATTCCGGCGCAAGCCAGTCCCGCGCAGATCCTGGAGATGTTCGAGCAGGGCCGTGTCGTTCTCGAGCAGCTCACGGTGGTGGAGGGATCGACGTTCGCGGAGTTTCGGCACGAGCTCGATCAGCACGCTGCCGTGGCCCACACGTTGACTGGAAAGACTGCCGAGCAGGTCATGACGGCACTAGGGCATCCGGGTGAGTTCCCGGAAGGTCGCTTTTTTCCGGACACGTACCGTTTTGCCGCTAAGACGAAGGATACGGAGATCCTGACGCTTGCCTATAACGCCATGCAGAAGCTCATCGAGACATCGTGGCCCCAGCATGCTTCCGACCTCCCGTTCGAGACGTCCTATCAGGCGCTCATTCTCGCGTCCATCGTCGAGAAGGAGACTGGTGTTCCGGAGGAGCGTCAGCGCGTAGCGGGTGTGTTCGCGACTCGCTTGCGAAAAGGAATGCGCCTGCAGACGGACCCGACAGTGATTTATGGTCTGGGTGAGAGTTACGACGGCAATATCCACAGCCGCGACCTCGTCACCGACACGCCCTATAACACTTACACGCGCTCCGGGTTGCCGCCTACGCCGATCTGCCTACCCAGTCGGGAATCGGTGCTCGCGGCCATGCACCCTGCGGACAACGGTGAGTTGTACTTCGTGGCCACGGGAAATGGCGGCCACCATTTCTCCAGGACGCTGGAGGAGCATAATGAGGCCGTGAAAGCCTATCTCCAGCATTTGCGTACCCAGGCCCGATGACGCCGGGTCGATTCATCACACTCGAGGGCATCGAAGGCGCGGGTAAATCGACGGTCGCTCGCATCGTTTGCGAGTGGCTGGCCGCCCGCTCGATTCCCACGCGTTTGACGAGAGAGCCGGGAGGTACCCCGCTCGCCGAGCGCGTGCGTCAGATCGTTCTCGAACGGGGTACCGAGCAGCTCTCTCCGGTCACCGAGACACTGCTCATGTTTTCTGCGCGCGGCATTCATGTTGAGAACCTGATCCGGCCCGCGCTGGCGCGCGGCGAGTGGGTCGTTTGCGATCGCTTCACCGATGCAACGCGCGCTTACCAGGGTAGCGGGCGGGGCGTCGATCATTCATTGATCGACACGCTTGCCGCGGCGGTGCAGGGCGGACTGCAGGCGGACTGCACGCTGTTACTGGATCTGCCGCCGGCCACGGGGTTGGCGCGGGCGAGATTGCGATCTGGCATGGCCGCGGACCGTTTCGAGGCGGAGACCGAAGCGTTCTTCGCGAAGGTGCGGGCGGGCTACCTCGATCTGGCGAAGCGTGAGCCCCGCAGAATTCAGATTATCGACGCTTCTGTTGACCTGCCGGGTGTCGAGGCACAGGTGACCCGGGTCCTGGAGGGGCTCCTGTAATGGCGAAAGAGACTCCCCCGGCGGCCCCTGTTGCAGCCACTGCGGTAGCACCGTCATGGCTAGGCCCCGAGATGACGACATTGGCCGCCGCCTACAAGGCAGGACGCCTGCCCCACGGATTACTGCTGCACGAGGCCCCTGGAGCAGGGGGCGATTGGCTCGCGAAGTGGCTCGCCAGCCTGGTCTTTTGCCAGAACGCGGCGCAGGCCCCGTGCGGCAAGTGCCAGGGTTGCCACCGCGTGGCTACGGCGCAGCACCCCGACCTTGTGGTCCTGCAGCCCATTGAAGAGTCCCGCCAGATTCGCATCGAGCAGATCCGGGAGCTGGCGGCGGAACTCGCTCTGACGGCTCACCAGGGCAGCTATAAGGTCGCGGTCATCACCCCGGCGGACACGCTCAATCGGTTCGCGGCCAATGCGCTTCTCAAGACCCTGGAGGAGCCGCCTGCGAGGACGCTCCTGATGCTGGTCGTGACCCAGCCCTCCCGGTTGCCGGCGACCATCCTGAGCCGATGCCAGCGGATCCGCATACGTGCTCCTGCACGCCAGGAGGCCGTAGCCTGGCTGGAGGCCAGTCGGGGCGCCGAAGACTGGAATGCGGTACTGGATACGCTGGGCGAGGCTCCAATGCTCGCTGCCGACGTCGACGCCAAGGCGGTGGTACAGGTGGGGCAGGAGGTCCGGCGGACCCTCGAGGAAGCGACCACCGGCGGAGGCGATCCCGTTGCGACTGCCGAGCGCTGGTCGCGAACTGAGCTTCCCTTGCGCCTGAGGTGCATTGAGAACTGGCTCACGGAACGGATCCGTGCACACTCAGGAAATGACGGCTTTTTGACAAAAGTGGGCGCTGCCCCCTACTTGCCACGGCATGATGCAGTCTTGAATATGGGCCACCTCTTCGAGCTGGTGGATGGAGTGCGGGAACTGAAGTCCGCGCTCGATACGCCGATTAACCGTGGGTTGGCTCTTGAGTCCATATTGAGACGTTTTGCGCCGGGGGCGAGGATAAGAACGTGAGAGCGGGTGGGAATAAGCCGGGTCTGTTGACCCTGACGATCAAGGACAAGAGCGCCTTGTACCTGGCCTATATGCCATTCGTGAAGAACGGCGGCCTGTTCATCCCGACCAACAGCAACTACCGCCTCGCCGACGAGGTGTTCATGCTGCTGAACCTCATGGGCGAGGACGAGAAGCTGCCCGTCGCCGGCCGGGTCATCTGGGTGACGCCCAAAGGCGCGCAGGGCAAGCGAACCGCCGGCATCGGCGTGCAGTTCAGCGAGCAGGACCGCGGGCAGACGCAGAAGAAGATCGAGACCTATCTGGCCGGCGCGCTATCCGGCGACAAAGCTACTCACACTATGTGAGGCGCCGTGGGCGCCAACTTTCCTGCCGGTCGCGGCGACCGGCGAAGCGTAGGCGGCGCGAAGACGCGCCGTAGTAAGATCACGCCGAGCGCCGCAAAGCTGCGCCACTGTTCGTGAGGCCGCCCGTCAGTACGTACGCGTCGAATCCACGCTCGACGAGAATGTAAGCCGCGGCGGAGCTGCGCCGGCCGGTATCGCAGTACACGACGTACGGGATGTTGCGATCCAGGGCTGACAGCTTCAGACGGATGAAGTACAGCGGGATGTTCACGGATCCGTCGATCGACAGGTTCTGGTGCTCGCTGGGCAGTCGCACGTCGAGCCAGCGGCCGCCCTTGGCGATGATGTCGCGCGCCTGGTCGTTGCTTACCCATTGCAGCAGGGGCTCGTTCATGAGCTCCCGGAAATCCTGCTTGTTGAGCCGCATGAGCACACCATCGGTCAACATGGTGACTGTGGCGTTGCGCTTGGCTTCGGCGATCAGCGCCTCTTCGCCGAACGTATCGCCGACACCGAGTTCCGCCAGCTTGATGCCGTCCCGGTTGAGCGGCGTCTCGCGGGTCACGATGCACTTGCCGCTCACAATGACATAGAAGAAGTCGCCGTCATCACCCTGTTTGATGACAACTTCACCGGCCTTGCAGGGAAAACGCTCCAGGCGCATGAAGATGGCCTGGATGTTGGCTGGCGGGATGCGGTGGAACGCCTTCGTCTGCAGCAGCGTCGTCATCCAGTCGTCGCCGTCGGTGCCCTCGAGCTGGGACTGCAACTCGGAGACTTCGTAAGTGCCCGTCTGATCCCAGGTGATCATGACGTCCAGCAATTCGCTGTCGATCGAGAGATAGCTGATTTCTTCGGTGGCTCGCGCGGTCACGCGCCGCGGCAACTGCGGATACAACGGGGTACGGGACTCGCGTGTGCCACCACGCATCATGGCCACGGTTCGTCCGGCCTCACTGATCTCGAGCATGCCGCCGACGAGCCAGATGGTACGCCTGTCGGTGTCGCCCTCCTTGAAGAGCGTACGCCCGGCGGACATCTTGCGAACTGTGACTTTCTTTGCGAGCGCGGCGATGTTATCGCGCTTCAAACCATCGAGCGGCGCGAGAGTCTTGAGCAGTTGAACGCTGGCTTCGCGCTCTTCAACCATGTGCGGCGGCCTGAAGCAATGGGACCAAGTGTGGTGCGTTCCGGTTTATATTTCATGGTAGCACAGGGCTTTGGTCGCGCCGAAATGCCGTTCACGTTTCGTTCAGGTTTTTGAGGCATTTGTGACGAGAGGCCAACCGGAGTCGGGCTGAAACCGGGGGCCGTAGCGCCCTGCGAGCTCCTCCAGGCGTGCAATGACCGAGGCCACCCCGCGGCTGCGCGCGTAAGCGAGCGGGCCACCACGGAAGGGGGCGAAGCCGGTGCCGAAAATAACCGCCGCGTCGATGAGATCCGGATCGTCAACAACGTGCTCGCGCAGACAGGCGGCGCACTCGTTTATGAGTACTAAAATGAGCCGGTCGATGAGGTCCGGCGGTGGCACCACGGTCGGCGCCCCCGATGGAGGTTCCCTCGCTAACCCCCGCTGGGGGTTCCCTCGCTCGCCGCTCGGTCGCCGCTCGGTCGCTGGCGGCTTTTGCGCCTTGCCGTCCTGCCAGACGTAGAAGCCTTCACCACTCTTCCGGCCGAGCTTTTTCGCAGCCAGAAGCTCCCGCAGACGCGTCAGATCGGGGGCGGGACGACCGAGCTCGCGCGCCACGATTTCACCGACATGCGCGGCCACATCGAGACCGACAACATCGGCGAGCTCGATGGGCCCCATCGGCATCCCGAAGTCCACCGCGACCTTGTCGATCACCGCCAGCGGTACCCCTTCTTGAGCCGCGAACATGGCCTCGTGGAGGTAGGGCATGAGCACCCGGTTGACAATAAACCCCGGCGCGCTGCGGCACGGCACCGGGAGTTTGTCGAGTCGCCGCGCGAACGCGGTCGCCACCTGCGCAACTTCGGCTGCGGTGCTCGTGGCCTGCACAATCTCGATGAGCTGCATCTGCGGCACGGGATTGAAGAAGTGCAATCCCACGAGCCGTTCCGGCCGGGCGAGGCGTGCGGCCAGGGGTTCCAGCATGATGCTCGAGGTGTTGGTTGCCAGCACCGCGGTGGGTTTCATGCGGGGCTCCAGGCGCGCATATAACTCCTGCTTGGCCTCGAGTTGCTCGAAAATCGCCTCGATGACCACATCCGCTTCCGGGACGCCCGTGCCGTCAACGTCCGCGCGCAGGCGCTCACTGGCCGCCGCCGCCTTGGCCGGATCGCGTAAGCGCTTCTTGAAGAGTTCCTGGGCCCGCTGCAATGCCGGCTCGACAAACTTCAGACTCTGGTCCTGCAAGGTGACCGTGAACCCGCGCAACGCCGCCCACGCCGCGATGTCGCCGCCCATGACTCCGGCGCCGACCACGTGGACATGTTTGATGTCAGCCGCACTCTTGCCGCCCAAGGCTTTCAGGCGGTCCTGCAGCAGGAACACGCGCACCAGGTTGCGCGACGTCGCGGTGGTGAAAAGATGCGCGATCGAGCGGGCTTCGGCTTCGAAGGCCGCCGCGCCGCGGGCCCCGAATCGCGACCACAGATCGATGATCGCGTAGGGCGCGGGGTAGTGGTCACGGCGCGCCTTCGAGGCGACCTGCGCAGTGAGGGCACGCCGCACAAAGGGTCGGGCGAGGGCGGAGCTCAGGATACGTTCGCCGAAAGGGGCCTTACGCGGCGCGGGGCGTTGCAGGATGAGGTCCCGGGCAACCGCCTGCAGCTGCTCCGGAGCGGCGACGAGTTTGTCGACGAGGCCGATGCGCAGCGCTTTGTCGGCCCGCACCGCTTTCCCGGTCAGCATCATTTCCATGGCGGGCCGCACGCCGGCGATACGGACCGCGCGCACGGTGCCGCCAAACCCCGGATGAATTCCCAGCAGCACTTCCGGCAGCCCTAGCGACAGGCGCTCGTCGCCGACGGCGACGCGATACCGGCATGCCAACGCGAGCTCGAGCCCGCCGCCTAACGCAAATCCGTGAATGGCCGCCACGGTCGGGCAGGGAAGGGCTTCGAGGCGATCGAGCACCTGCTGTC
>DATBCZ010000301.1:0-3620 GCA_036270175.1 Steroidobacteraceae bacterium
AGGCACATCCTGCCGCGCTTTGTTATCCGGGAGCCAGGATGGCACGCTGAACCAGCCAGACGAGCGCCAGTCCGGCAATAGCCGCAGACCCCCATGGAAGCACGGCGTTTCGATACAGGCGGCCTGCCCTGAGCTGGTAGACGACTGGCATCACCGCCAGCACGACGGCCAGTTGTCCGGCCTCGATGCCCAGGTTGAAGGCCAACAGCGACAGAAGTCGGGCACCGCTCGGCAAGCCCATGTCGGCCAGCACGGAGGCAAACCCGAAGCCGTGCAACAGTCCAAACGCGAAGGCGATGCGGGCACGACTCTCCGTGACTACGGGGAAGATGTTATTCAGCGCCGCCACAATGATGGAAGCGGCGATCACGGATTCCGTCAGACGGCTCGGCAGGCGCACCACGTCCAATGCCGCCAATGTCAGGGTGATCGAATGCGCCAGGGTAAAGGCCGTGACCACCTTCAGGATACCGAGGAAAGCGGGACGGGCGCTGGCGACCGGCTCCCAATGACCCTTGGCCCTGGATAGAACTGCGGGCAGCAGCAGGGAGATCAGGAATAACAGGTGATCGATACCCCCCCAGATGTGCTCAATGCCCGCCTGCAGATATTCCACGAACGCGCGCCAGCGCGAAGTCTCGTCGACGGTGAAAGAGGCGGCGGGGTTCTTTCCGCCGAGGACGCCCGTCTGGGCAATGGTACCCGACGTCAGAGTCAACAAGCCTCGATGCGAGGGGTCGAGGTCATTCATGAGGGTATAGCGCACGGACAGGTTCCCGGGCGCGGCGCCACATTGCGCGGTAAACGGCAGCCACGCGTAGTTGCCGTCGACGCGCTCGTTCACCTGGAGTGGTTGGAATGTCAGCGGACAGTCCGACTCCTGCGCGCGCAGGACGAGGTGTTGCGCCACATATAGGGCGAGTTTGGGCTCGGTGGCGCGCAGTTCCCCCCAGGTGATTTTGCCGTCGTGATTTGCGTCGGCTCCAACAGCCAGCTCGGCGTCGCGAACCGCTATTTCGAGGGAGCCACTCAGACTCCGGCCCTGCACCTTGATGACCAGGAACCCGCTGCTGGAGATATGTGCGGAAGCCACTTCCGCCAGCATCAACATCAGGAGCAGGGCGACGAGACGTTTCATCGGGTGCTCGCAAGGTAGGGGTTGAGTCGCACGTCCTCGAGCTTCTCCCGGCGCAGGAATTCGAGTGCAGGCGCGGCGACGTCGGGTCTGTTTGCCTGCTGCGCCGAACGCAGCAGAACGAGTATGTCGTCGGGCTCACGCTGCACGCGCCAGTTCTCCCGGGCGGCGGCTAGCGCCCGCACGGGTTGCTGTTCGATGTCGAGTAGAAAACGCGCCTGCTCGCGCCGGTGAACCGCGTCGCCACGCTGTTCTTCGACCGCGAAGGCATTTGAGAGAAAGGCGTCGGTCCTGGCAGCCTGGCTGGCGCCGGTGCGCTTTTCGGCTATTGCAACACGCAACAGCATTGGCTCCATGGATCGATAGTCATTCAGGAGCCGCAGCGCTTCGGCGTCGCGTCCATGGCGTAACAGCAGATCGGCGTAGGCCGTGCGCGTGTAGAAGTCATCGCCGGAGTAGCGCAGTCCCTCGCCGAACCAGTGTTCTGCGTCGGCGTCATGACCCAGGCGTTCGGCCATTTCTCCCAGCTCCGAGTAGCGCCAGGCGCGCACGGCATCGGCAAGTGATTGTGACGGCAGAGCGGCTATCGTGGCATACGCGGATTCGAGATGGCCGGTGAGGCTCCGCAAGCTTTCCCTGCATAACGTCGTGACGGCGACGTCCGCTGCGCCTGCGAGGTGGCCGCACGAAGACAGTGCCTCGTCGTAGCGGCCTAACACTCTCAGGACCGTCGCCCGGGTGAGCCAGGCCTGCGGGTTATCGGGTTGCGTGGCCAGGGCCCGATCCAACTCCTGCAGCGCGGTGCCGAATGAATGGCGGCTCTGCAAAATCGTAGCGTGGAGCACGAGTACCGCCGGCGCTGCCGGCGATTGAGTCAGCCACGGCGTCAGGGTGGCTTCGGCGTATCCGAGGAAGCGCAGGTCTCCGGTGGCGCGGGATCGTGTGATGTAAAACTGCGCCAGGGGCAACGCTACATCCAGGCGGGTGCGCGTGAGATTCAATGCGGGGGCGGCGACATGCGCGGTCCCTGCGGGCACTTCGGCCAGGACTTGTGCGTCGTCGCGCGGTTTATACGGTGCCGCCGCCGCCGCCTCCATCAAGGCGATCCCCAACACCGTCGCCAGGACCCGTCCTCGAGTGCCTCGAGGACGGCCGGCGGGAGAGGCTTCCCTCTTCATCAATTCCCGTTCACGGTGATCGGGTTGGTGGTTTCGCTCGTATCGCTGATAGTGAACATGCTGCCGTTGACCAGTATGGGAGGGGCAGTTTCGGAGGGCTTTTCCGCGTAGCCCGTCAAAAGCTCACTCGTCGTGACATTGACGTTGGTGCTAGCCGGAGGTGGAGTCACCGGCGGCGACCCGCCGGAGTGGTCGTGCCCGCAGGCGGACAGAATGCCGGCCACGGCCGCTCCCATAACGACTGCTTTGCGTTTCATGATGTGTACTCCCCTCAGTCATTGGCGCTGGTCGGCGAGCCTGCGATCGGCGTGTTGAGGTATGGGAAGACCGTCAGGTAGTTGGCTGGATTGGGCTCCGCTCCATCGGTGTAGTGGAGTTGTCGCGAAACGTCCGAAGTGGGGTCCGGGTCGCTCGCGCTGCCATCGAAGGGTGACAGGAGCACGCCCATGGCAACCCGCAGCTCGATATCCACGACGTCGTCGATGGGCCGCCGGCCGTTGGGAAATCCGGATGTGTCCCCGCCCAGAACCCCCAGGTCGCTCTGTGACGCTACGGGGGTGACCGCGGTGCTGGTGTTGAGACGCAGCATCTCCGAGGCCGTCACAGTTGGCGGCTGGTTGAGCCCCTTCACTCCTGTCAGGAATGCGGCGAGGAGGTCGGTGCGTGGATATACGTTAGGCGCCTTGACTCCCGCAGTGCCAAACAGCGTTTGCAGCAGAACCGGCAGCGAGGGGTTGGTCACGTAGTCCGCGAACTGTCCATCATCCTTGGGCTGTGAGGCATTGAACCGATCCTTGTCAGGAAGTCCGATGACCACCTCGTTTACGAGGGGTGCGCCAAGACGCGAAACCTGTGCCCAGGGGCCGCCTTCCACGGAGGCTCCCGTCGGCGTTGTAACCGCACCGACGCTGCTGACACTATGTGCGCTTTGCGGTGCGGGATTGATTACGGCCGCCTGACGTACGCTCGCGGTGGTCCAGCCGCCGATGATTGGAGAGGCGCTCGACACGAGGCAGGACGCCGGGATTTCCAGCGCCAGCGAGGTGACATTGTAGTTGGCGAGTGAATTGGGGGCGATGTTGCGGGCATTGCCGCCGGTGTCCAACTCCTCCGCCGGGTACCTGATGTTGACGAGGTCGAAGGTTTCTCCGAGATTCACCACGAATCCGTCCGCCCGCTGTCCGACGAACACCTTGCCCGGCGTACTGCAGCCCGGAATGGTGATCGAGTGGATGAAGCTGTTGGCGTACGTCGCGTAGTTGGGAATGGACTTTGCGCCGATGTTGTCGAACGGCTTGGTGAAGGTC
>DATBCZ010000302.1:0-4894 GCA_036270175.1 Steroidobacteraceae bacterium
GTCGCCACCGACCACGATACAGTCGAAACGGGTCATTGCTCACGCCCCAGGTCGCGCAAAATGGCGCCCGCGGCGTTGTACCCCGGAGCCCCCATCACACCGCCGCCCGGATGGGTGCTCGAGCCGCACATGTACATCCCACGCACCGGCGCCCGGTACTGCGCATACCCCGGAATCGGCCGATTGAACAACAACTGATCGAACGTCAGCTCCCCCTGAAAGATATTCCCTTCCGTGAGCCCGACCTCATTCTCTATGTCCCACGGCGTGCGGATCTCCGCATGCAGAATGAGATCTTTGAAGTTCGGGCTGTGCGCGGCGATGGTGTCGATCACCGTCTTGCCAAACGCCTGGCGCTTGGCCGAATCCCACTCCCCATCCGCGAGACGATAAGGACAATACTGCACAAACACCGACATGTAATGTTTTCCGTCGGGCGCCATAGTCGGATCGATCTGCGACGGAATCAACATATCGATGTAAGGCGCCCGGGACCAGCGGCCCTCCTTCCAGTCATCGTAGGCACGCTCCATCATCTCGATGGTGTCGGTGACATGCATGTCTCCCCGGGTACTGGGCGACCCCTGCGGGATGGCGGGGAACCGCGGCAGCCCATCGAGCGCGATGTTGAGCTTGCCCGAGGAGCCGCGGATCTTGAACTTGCGCACCTGCTCCACGAACTCGAGCGGCAGATCCTTCGCGTCCATGGTCTCCAGGAAGGTCCGCTTCACATCGAGATTGGAGACCACGATCGACGCCTGCAATTCCTCGCCGCTCTGCAGCACGACCCCGGTCGCCCGTCCATTCCGTACCAGTACCTGGTCGACGGGAGCGCCGCTGCGGATCTGGCCTCCGCTGGCCTCGAGCGACGCCGCCAACGCCTTGGTAACCGCGCCCATGCCACCGCGCGCAAAACCCCACGCCCCAACCGCACCATCGATACTTCCCATATAGTGATGGAGAAGAACATACGCCGTACCCGGAGACCGCGGCCCGAGCGCGGTGCCGATGATGGAGCTCCCGGCGAGGTGCGCCTTGACAATATCGCTCTCGAAGTACTCATCGAGAAAATCGGCGCAACTCATCGTCCAGAAGCGGAGCGTGTCATACATCCGCTCTTCGCCCAGGCGATGAAAATGCTTCCCGAGATACAGCAGCTCCATGATGTCACGGGGTTTGAAAGACGTCGGGTCCGGCGGCTCCCGTAACAACAGCGGCTTGATGAAGCGACACTGACGCAACATGTCGCGCAAATACCGCTCGTAGGCTTCCGCATCCCGCTTCGAATGACGAGCGATCTCACGGCGCAGCGCATCGTGATTGTCGTAGAGCGCCAGGTGCTCACCATTGCGCATCAGCGTACAACCACCCTCATACGGAATGATCTGCAGGCCAAAACGCGGCAACTCCAGGCCCCGGATAATCTCCGTGCGCAGCAGGCTGCACACGTACGAACAATTCGAATACGTGAAATTCTCGTAGAGCTGGCGGCTGACCGCAGCGCCACCGATGTACGCGTTCCGCTCGAGGACCAGCACGTCCAGCCCCGCTCGGGCCAGGTAACACGCCGCCACGAGCCCGTTGTGGCCGGCGCCTACGACGATCGCATCATGGCGCCTGCCGCTATTGGAACCCATGACGGCGCCTCTCAGGCCGGCACTTTACGTGTAGTCGCGGCCTGCACAGAGCGCAGTGTCGTATCGATCGCAATCTCGAACGCGACCAGGGTGTCCCGCAGACAGGAGTCATCGTGCGCGGCCGACACGAACCAGGGTTCCCGGGAATCCGGCTCGCAGAGAATGCGTTCGTCGTGCAACACCTTGGCGGTAGCATCGTAGAAAGTGTAATCGCTACCCTTCCAATCGCGATAGGTTCGCGGCGGATCATTGGCAAAATACAACCCACTCATGGAGGGATGCCCGACAAAGCTATGGGCGATGCCCCGGGCCTTCAGAATCGAGCTCATCCCATTGCGCAGCTGAGTTCCGTACCGGGCGATATGTTCCAACGCGTCCGTCTCGTCGAGAATCTCCAAAGTTTTGTCCGCCGCGGCCAACGAGACCGGGTGCGCCGTGTACGTGCCACCATGAGCGACTCCGCGACCAATCTTCCGCATAATCTCTACACGGCCTGCCAGTACGGAGATCGGATAGCCATTCGCCACCGCCTTGGCGAAAGTGCATAGATCCGCGTTCACGCCGTACAACTCCTGCACACCGCCGCGGGCAACACGGAATCCCGTCTTCACTTCGTCGATCACCAGCAGCACGCCGAATTTATCGCACAGGGCGCGCGCCGCCCGCAGGTACTCCGGATCGGCCGCGATCCCCAGGCAGTTGCCCATGATGGGCTCGATCAACAGACAAGCGATCGAGCCGGCATGCCGCCGCAACACGTCCTCCAGTTGGTTAGCGTCATTCGCCTGCACGAAGTGAGCGAAACTGCGCGTGCTCAGCGGCACTCCCTCGCTGTAGGGAACGACCTCGGGGTCCCCGACCTGCTTCCATTTATCCATGGGCGTGTACCACATGGCCGCATCAAACAGGCCGTGGTAACTCCCTTCGAGAATGACGTAGTCATCCTTTCCCGTGTACGCGCGCGCAAGGCGCAACGCCGCCATGACGGCCTCGGTACCCGAGTTTGAAAACCGCACGAGCTCGGCAGCCGGAACCATCTTCGAAATCCGCTCGGCGACCTTGAGCTCCATTTCCGTGGACAGTGCAAACACGCCACCGACATTCATGCCAGCGCGAGCCGCCTCATCCACACGCGCGTCCGCATAGCCGAGAATCGCCGGGCCATACCCCATGCGGTAGTCAACATAAACGTTGTCATCCAGATCGGTGACACGCGCGCCACGCCCCTGCTTCACGTACACGGTGCGGCCTTCTCCCCAGAAACGGAAGTTGGAGGCAACACCCAGCGGCAGACGGGTGAGCGCGCGACGGTAATGCTCTTGGTTTCGGGTCATGGTTCTTGTCATGGCCGCGCTCTCGGTCTTAAGGGATTGTTCGCGGAACGGTAACACCGCGCTCGCAATCAGTCTATATGTTCATATAAATTTATCTGCTACAATTAAATGACCATATAAATCCCAGATCCGACCCCCGCGGGGAAAAGACCATGAATTCAATCCATCACGAATGGGTCGAGCCCACCCCCCTGCCCCTGCCGCGTGCCCTCCCTGCATGGACATACAGCCATCCGGAGATGACGCGGCTCGAATACGAACGGATCCTGCGGCCGAGCTGGCAGATCGTCTGCCACGTGAACTCCATTCCGCAAAGCGGCGACTACGTGGCGGTCGAACTGGGTTCTGACAGCGTGGTAGCCGTGCGCACTTCGCAGGGGACGATCCGCGCATTCCACAATGTGTGCCGCCATCGCGGCGCGCGAATTCTCGACGGCACCGGCAATTGCCCGGGTGCCATCACCTGCCCGTATCACGGCTGGTCCTACAAGCTCTCGGGTGAGTTGATTGGCATGCCCGTGCGGGAAAGTTTTCCCGGGCTGGACCGTTCGCATTTCGCGCTGAAGCCGGTCACGTCGCAAATCGTGTTTGGCTTCGTGTTTGTGTCACTCGCCGGCACGCCACCGCCGTTGGAACAAGTTTGGAGCGGTTGCGCGGGGGAATTCGCTCCGCACCGTTTCGAGGACATGGTACCGCTGGGACCGCTCTACACCGAGCACTGGGATTGCGATTGGAAGATCGCCATGGACAACTATCTCGAGTCCTATCACGTGCCGATCGGCCATCCGGGCTTGTTCCGCATGTTCACGCCGGACTATGAAGACCAGGTCAACCTGCCGACCGGTGTTGCCCGTGGCATCAGCTGGTTCCGCGAGCGGCCCTCCCCGCGGTGGAGCGAGCGCATGTACACACAACTCGTCGGCAAGGTAACCCAGGATCTGCCGGAAGCGCATCGCAGGCGCTGGAGCTTCTACAGCATGCTCCCGAATCTCGGGATCGATGTCTTCCCGGACCAGATGGACTTCTTCCAGGTACTGCCGCGCGGCCCGGGCAAGTGCGTGATTCGCGGCCAGTCATTCGCGCTGCCGGACGACCGACGTGAAATGAAGATCGTTCGATACCTGTCGGCACGCATCAACCGGCAAGTGCAGCGTGAGGACGAATTCCTATGCCGCCGCGTGCAGCAAGGACTAGCGTCCGGTAGCTACGAGCCCGGACCGCTGTCGCGACTCGAACACTGCATGTTGGAATTCCACGACCTGCTACGGGAAAAGATTCCGGAAGCGCGCTACCCGCACGCCCCCGCAAGATTTATGTAGACCCGGCCCCCGCGCCGAGATGCGGCAACAGAACCGCAATCGACCCACGGAATTCCGCGAGAGCGGCGCTCACAGGCCCGTTCTCGCTGAGATCATCACCCGCCGCAGCCAGCCCGGTCTGCGTGGATTCTGCGAGCTCGATCTGCTGGGCGACCCACACATCGAGCCGCCGACTCGCGGCGTTGCCTTCTGCGACGCGCGCGCCCCCTTGCACAACCCGTGCCGCGCCCTTGCCGCCGCGCGCACCCCGCTTGCGACCGCCCGGGTGATCCTTCGCCGTCGCCGCACCGTACTCCAACCGATGCAGCCGGCTACGCCCCGCCACCATAGGCAACACCCTGAGAACAGCCGCGCCCCCACGCCAGACCTCCACCAACTGGTTAGGCGCGAGAAACCGCCCGCGTTCGCTCGGCGCCCCCTCCAACCACTGCTCGACGAGAAGCTTCCAGTCGGCAGCCACTTCGACTTCCTGCACGCTCAGCGGAACCAGCTCAGCGAACCCGTCCCACCCCGTCAGCGCCGGCCCACCCTCACGCTGCGCCCCGGCGGCGCGCACCAGGATCAACCCACTCTTCAGTTTGATCTCGAGCGGCGTCAGATCACC
>DATBCZ010000303.1:0-2747 GCA_036270175.1 Steroidobacteraceae bacterium
ACGGGCCGCGCCACCATAAACGACATCGCGCGTCTCGCCGGGGTGTCCAAGAAAACGGTCTCCCGGGTCATCAACCAATCGCCCTTCGTAAAAGACGACACGCGCGCTCGGATCGACGCCGTGATCCAACAAGTCGGCTACACGCCCGACCCACAGGCGCGTGGCCTCGCATTTCGCCGCTCCTTTCTTATAGGGCTGATCTACGACAACCCGAACGCGCAATACATCGTCAACAGCCAGGAAGGTGTGTTGGACGCCCTGCGAGGCTCGGGTTTCGAGCTCGTGGTCCATCCGTGCGACCGCCTGAGCGAAGACTTCATTCCCGGCGTGCGGCGCTTTGTGCAGCGTCAGAAGCTTCACGGTGTGGTCCTGCTGCCGCCGGTATCGGAGGACCAGGGACTCGCCCGCACTCTTGAAGAGATCGATTGTCAGTTTGTGCGGTTGGCCTCAGTGCGTCTGGACAACACCTCGAAGATGATTGTGTCCAGCGATCGCGAGGCCGCCGCGGAGGCCGCGACATATCTGGAGGCGCTCGGCCATCGCCACATCGGGTTCATTGCCGGACCGCCGCACCATCGCTCAGCTCATGAGCGTCAGAACGGCTTCGTCGGCGCGCTCGAGAAGCGCGGCTTGAGCCTGCCTCCGGAACTCATCGTGCAGGGCGCCTATAGTTTTGAGTCCGGCGTCGCGTGTGCGGAAGCGTTGTTGGCTCGCCGCCCACGGCCGACCGCCATTTTCGCCAGTAACGACGAGATGGCAGCGGGTGTCTACAAGGCCGCCTTTCGACTGAAGATTGCGATTCCGGACGAGTTGTCGGTGGTTGGGTTCGACGACAGCCCAGTGGCATCCCGGCTGTCGCCGGCGCTGAGTACGATCCGGCTTCCCATACGGGATATGGCACGCATCGCTGCGTCGAAGCTCCTTCCGACTGCCGCCGCTCCCGGCGAAGCGGAGGAGGGGAGCGTGGCGCGCATCGTGCCGTATTTGATTGTGCGGGATTCGACGCAGGCGCCACGGTCTACGTAGGGGACCGCGCTCCGCCGGGCGTGGCGCGGCCCCCGTGACACCGGTTACCATGCCGCCATGCCACGAGAACTCACTCTTCACGAAGACCGCCTTTTTCCACCCGATCCCGGGGTTCGCGCCATCGCTCGCGAGCTATACGCCTCGGTCCGCCAGCTCCCCATCGTAAGTCCGCATGGCCACACCGACCCGGCCTGGTTCGCCGAGAACGAGCCTTTCGGCAACGCGACCGAGCTGCTGCTCGCTCCGGATCACTACCTGTTCCGCATGCTCTACAGCCAAGGGATCTCCCTCGATTCCCTCGGCGTGAGCTCGCGGCGCGGCCCATCAGCCGCCGATCCTCGCGCGGCGTGGCGGCTGTTCGCCAGCCACTTCCACCTGTTCAACGGCACGCCGTCCTGGCTGTGGCTGAACCATGTCTTCACCGAAGTCTTCGGTATCGACGTTGTGTTGGAGGCGGCCACCGCCGATCGCTACTTCGACCAAATCGGCGCCGCCTTGAAGACGGAGACTTTTGGTCCTCGCGCCCTGTTCGACCGATTCAACATCGAAGTGCTCGCCACCACGGAGTCGCCCGCGGATTCGCTCGAGCAGCATCGCCGCATTCGCGAGAGTGGCTGGTCGGGGCGCGTGATCACGACCTACCGGCCAGACGCCGTGATTGATCCTGAGCACGAGCACTTCCGCACGGCCCTGGTGCGGTTTGGGCAACTCACCGGTAAAGATGTACATCACTGGAAAGGTTATCTGCAGGCGCATCGCACTCGTCGAGCGGACTTTATCCGTGCGGGCGCTACCGCCACGGATCATGGTCATCCAACCGCGCGGACAGCGGATTTGAGTGAATCAGAGTGCGAGCGCTTATTCGCCCGAGTGCTCTCCGGCACCTTTACCTACGAAGAAGCCGAGTTGTTCCGCGCGCAGATGCTGCTCGAGATGGCTCGGATGAGTCTCGACGATGGCCTCGTGATGCAAATCCACCCGGGATCGTTCCGCAACCATAACCAGTGGCTGTTTGATGGGTACGGCCGGGATAAAGGCGCTGACATTCCGCTTCCCACGGAGTACGTCCGAGCGCTCCGCCCTCTGTTGGATCGCTTTGGCAACGAGCCGCGCCTATCCGTGATTCTCTTCACCCTCGATGAGACCGCCTACAGCCGCGAACTCGCGCCGCTCGCAGGTCACTATCCAGTCCTAAAACTCGGCCCCGCCTGGTGGTTTCACGATAGCCCCGAAGGAATGCGCCGCTTCCGCGAGCAGACGACGGAGACCGCCGGCTTTTACAACACCGTCGGCTTTAACGACGACACCCGCGCGTTTCTGTCGATTCCCGCGCGACATGATGTCGCACGGCGTGTCGACTGCGCGTATCTCGCGCAACTCGTCGCGGAGCATCGGCTTGATGAGAGCGACGCGGCCACCATCGCGGCGGACCTGGCTTATCACTTGCCGAAGCGGGCGTATAAGTTGTGGGGCGTTGGCGCTAGAGTGCTTCGCCGATAGCGTTGCAGAATCGAACAGCGAAGCACGGCGGCGACCGATGGCGGTTGGCTGTCACTGCGTCGGGCTTCACGCTCACTGACGATCAGGATACCGTCGAGGTATACAACTCGGCCGGGATCCTGCAAAGCATTACCACTCGTAACGGCGTCACCCAAACCTTAGTTTACAGCGGCGGCCTCTTGAGCCAGGTCACGGACAGCTTTGGAAACGTCTTATCGTTA